>CAIPID010000120.1 GCA_903865015.1 uncultured beta proteobacterium
GCCACCGCGAACGCGAGCACCAACGCAGCCTGGCGCGCCCTCATGCAATTCGAAGTTGATCGGTGCCGGAGCTTGCTAAAATCAGGCTTACCGCTCGGACGCCGCCTGAAAGGTCGCATTGGTCTGGAACTCAGGCTCATTATCCAGGGCGGGCTGCGGATACTGGATAAACTGGAATACGTCCGCTTTGATGTGTTTAATCACCGCCCCACCCTGCGCGCCGCAGATTGGGGTGTCATGTTGTGGCGTGCTTGCATTCAAAAATAATATGACTCCCATCGAATATTGCCAGGATAAAGCAGCTAAAAGCGGATCGAGCTTTTATTATGCTTTCCTGTTTTTACCTACTGAGCGCCGACAAGCGATTACCGCACTCTATGCATTCTGTCGCGAAGTCGACGATGTAGTGGACGAATGCACCGACCCCTCGCTCGCTCGCATTAAACTGGCCTGGTGGCGCACGGAAGTCGATGCGTTGTTTCAAGGCAAAGCGAGCCACCCTGTGATGCAAGCGCTACAGCCCTGCTTATCTCCTTTTGATATTACACAAGCGCGCCTGATCGCCATCATTGATGGCATGGAAATGGATCTTGATCAGACCCGCTATCTGGATTGGCCGGCACTGCAAAAATATTGCTGGCACGTGGCCGGTGTGGTGGGTGAGCTTTCAGCAGGTATTTTTGGCTACTCGGATCCCAAAACACTCGAGTATGCGAGCAAGCTTGGTATTGCTTTTCAGCTCACCAATATCATTCGCGATGTCGGAGACGACGCACGGCGCGGCCGCATTTATCTACCTATCAGTGATCTGCAAAAATTCAATGTCCGTGCGGCGGATATTCTGAATAGTCAGTACACAGAAGGCTTTACTGGACTGATGGAATTCGAAGCTGCACGGGCTCACCAGCTCTATCAAGAGGCGATCGAGGCACTGCCTCGCGCCGATCAGCGCGCGCAGAGACCGGGCCTGATGATGGCCGCCATTTACTTTTCACTCCTGCAAGAAATCAGGCACGAACAGTGGCAAGTGCTGCACCAGCGGATTTCGCTGACGCCTGTGCGTAAACTTTGGCTTGCCTGGAAAAACTGGGTCGGTGGCGGCAACAGTGTGGTGCGCCACATTCAAAGCCTTAACCGCAAATCCTGACTATTGAATAACCTACTGTGAAATTTGCAATCATCGGAGCGGGCTGGGCAGGTCTGGCTGCCGCGCAGGCACTTAAGAATGCGGGTTTTACTCCTACGGTTTTCGAAGCTGCTCCGCTTCCAGGCGGTCGTGCCAGACGCGTAGACGATACGACCATGGGCGCGATTGATAACGGTCAGCATTTGCTGATTGGCGCTTACACAGAAACACTCAAACTGATTCACAGTCTCCAGCCCGATCGCGATGCGCTCGGGCTATTTCTGCGTATGCCGCTGAGGCTCGAAAGTGCGAATGGTGCATTCTGCATGCATGCACCGCGCCTGCCTGCGCCCCTGCATACGCTCTATGCATTACTCAGCGCAACAGGATTGACTCTGTCACAGCGCTGGCGTGCTCTGCAGATGATCGCATCGTGCAAATTAAAACAATGGCGCAGTACTGAATTGCAAACAGTTGAACAACTGCTGGATTTTTATCAGCAAAGCCCTGTTTTACGCCAATATCTTTGGCACCCCTTATGCCTGGCAACACTGAATACGCCCCCGCGGGAGGCCTGCGCACAGCTTTTTTTAAATGTCTTGCGAGACAGCCTGGATGCGCCAGGCAGTCACTCGGACTTGATTGTGCCCCGGGTAGACCTGACTGCCCTATGGCCTGAGATCGCAGCACAGGGGATGGACATGCGCTATCGACACATAGTGCGCGAAGTCTCTGTCGCGAGCGATCATGTATCGGTCGATGCAGAGAAATTCGATGCCTGCATTATTGCGGTCCCGCCCTATGCTGTATCTCGTATTTTGCATCATTCAACGCATCCAGAGCAGCTTCATAAGTTGCAATCACAATTGCAGGCCTTTACCTACCGGCCGATCGCCACACTGACACTGCAACTTGAACATGACTGGCGTCTGCCGCGCCCGGTCATGATGCTGGATGAACACATCGCACGCGGTCATTATGGCCAGTGGGTGTTTGAGCGCGGCGAAAACGATCAGCTTACCGTTGTGATCAGTGATGCAGAGGACTTTTTAAAGCATGAGCGCAGCAGCTTTGTAAGCAACATCGCAGAACAAATTCGCGAACAAGTCGGCCAACACGCACGCGCGCGCATCCTAATGCCTGCCGTCACCTCACACAGACTGATTGTTGAAAAACGGGCTACGTTTAACGCCATACCTGGGCTTGCGCGTCCTGCGAACAAGACCGTCTGGTCTAGACTCGCGCTTGCGGGTGACTGGACAGATACAGGATATCCTGCTGTGCTAGAAGGTGCGGTTCGCAGCGGCCAGAGCGCAGCCGCGGAGTTACTGGATCAACTATTAACCGCGAAACAGATGACCTGTCATCAGGCCAAGCACCGTTAAGACGAGCGAACCTGCAAGACTCATGCCCGCATAACCCAAGGCCATGCCAAACCGCCCTTCCTCTAGAAACGCGATTGTTTCTGCAGAAAAGGTGGAAAAAGTTGTCAATCCACCCATGAAACCGGTCACCAGTAACAAGCGCCAAAACGGGGGCCATTCCGGGTGGGACGACACGACGGCAAGTACCAGACCAACCAGATAACCACCCAGCATATTGGCGGTAAAAGTACCCCATGGAATTGCAGAGGCGTGACGGTTAAGCCAGAGCCCAAGGATCCAGCGTAACCATGCGCCGGCAGTCGCACCCATGGCAACGGCTATAAAGTGACTGGTCGTGAGCATCTGTGACATGAACTAACCTCATTTCAAATTTTTACTCGCAACCGGATTGGTAACCTCAGACCCTGGCGTGTTCCGTAATATAAGCCCTGACTGCGTCGACCTCGCAAGGTAAAACAGTCACGCGCTGGGGTAACGACTCGAGATCTTCCAAACCGAGGGGGACGGGAGCAGGATAACCAAGCGCCTCCTCGATGACCTCAGAGAACTTGGCTGGCAAGGCGGTTTCAAGCACCAGCATGGGAATGCCAGGCTCAACGTATTGAGCAGCGACTTTCACGCCATCAGCTGTATGCGGATCTATCAATACCCCTGTGCGGTCCATCACGGAACGAATGGTTGCAAGACGGCTTTCATGCGAACTTGCACCAGCCAGGAATCCATATTTGGATTCGAATTCAGACTGATATGCGGAGAGATCAAAATAGCCTTTCTCGCCAAGTTCACGCCACAATGCTGAAACACGCTCAGCGTCGCGACCGACTAAATCAAATACAAAGCGTTCAAAGTTCGAGGCGCGTGAAATATCCATGGATGGGCTAGAGGTCACAAAGGTGTGGTCCGCATCGCGTGGACGATAAATCCCCGTGCGGAAAAACTCCTCCAGCACATTGTTTTCATTGGTCGCCAGGATCAGCCGGCGAATCGGCAAACCCATTTTGCGGGCAATATGCCCAGCAAGAATATTGCCAAAATTCCCCGAAGGCACGGCAAAGGAGACCTGCTGATCCGCCGTGGTGGTGGCACGCAGCCAGCCATGAAAGTAATACACCACTTGCGCGGCAATACGCCCCCAGTTGATCGAATTCACCGCGCCCAGATGCCATTTAGCTTTAAAGGCCAGATCACTTGCGAGTGCTTTGACGATATCCTGAGCCTGATCAAAATTACCTTTCACCGCAACGTTATGAATATTGGGGTCCTGCAACGAATACATTTGCGCGCGTTGAAAGGCGCTCATGCGGCCGTCAGGCGACAGCATGAATACAGATACATTATCTTTACCACGCATGGCGTATTCGGCAGCCGACCCGGTATCGCCTGAGGTCGCCCCCAAAATGTTGAGCGTTGCGCCACGCTTATTCAACACATACGGAAATACTTGACCAAGGAACTGCATCGCCATGTCTTTAAAGGCCAGCGTCGGCCCTTCAGACAAACCCAGCAAAGACATGCCGTCATACAAAGGTCGCAGTGGGACGATGTCTTCGCTTTGGAACACTTCGGTGCTGTAGGCTTTGCGCGTCAGTTGTTCGAGCGTGGGACGATCAATGTCAGAAACAAACAGAGAGAGAACTTCAGCTGCCAGCGCGTGATATGGCAATGCGCGCCAGGACTCAAGTTGTTCGCGACTGACAACAGGAATAATTTCCGGGACAGCTAAACCACCATCGGGTGCCAAGCCTTCGAGCAAAATATCCGAAAAGCCTTGAGGCGTCATGCCGCCACGGGTTGAGATGTATTTCATGCCAGACTTTCCATACGCAAACGTGTGACGCGGGAACGCACAAAAGGCAGGGCCTCGATCGCCGCGATCGCCTTATTCACATTACGCTCAAAGGCCTCGTGTGTCAGGAAAATCAAATCTGCAGAGTGCACAAAGTCGTTCGCCGAAGTGCTTACCGATTCGCTAGCTGTATCGGTCGGCTGCTGGATCATGGAGCCGATCGAGATTCCTGAATCAGCAAGCAATCGGGTCAGATCGGCAAGCACACCCGGTTGATCCGCCACGGTCAGTCGCAGGTAATAAGACGTAATCACATCATCGATCGGCAGGATCGGTGTATCAGCCATCGCATCTGGCTGGAAGGCCAGATGTGGAACACGGTGTTCGGGATCCGAGGTCAGCAGACGTGTCACATCCACCAGATCCGCCACAACTGCGGAGGCTGTCGGCTCTTCGCCAGCACCCTTGCCATAGTAAAGAGTCTGGCCCACGGCATCGCCTTTGACCAGGACGGCATTCATTGCGCCCTCGACGTTAGCGAGCATCGACTTAATCGGCACGAGCGCAGGATGCACGCGCAACTCGATGCCCTCGGGGCGACGCTTGGTAATACCTAACAACTTAATGCGATAGCCCAGACGCTCAGCCAACTTGATGTCTTCGGCCGCGAGTTTGGAAATACCCTCGATATAGGCTTTTTCGAACTGAACAGGAATACCGAATGCAAGCGATGCCAGCAAAGTCAGCTTGTGCGCGGCGTCAACACCTTCGATATCAAAAGTTGGATCGGCTTCCGCGTAGCCTAGCTTTTGCGCCTCAGCCAGTACGGCCTCAAAGGGCAAGCCCCGCGCGCGCATCTCAGAAAGAATAAAGTTAGTGGTGCCATTAATAATGCCCGCGACCCACTCGATTCGATTAGCCGTCAGGCCTTCACGCATTGCCTTAATGATCGGAATGCCTCCGGCGACCGCGGCCTCAAAGGCCACAATGACCCCGCGCGCCGAGGCCGCTGCAAAAATCTCGCTGCCATGTTTGGCGAGCAAGGCCTTATTGGCGGTCACGACATGCTTGCCATTCGCAATAGCCTGAAGAACTAATTCGCGGGCGAGTGTTTCGCCACCGATCAGTTCAACCACTATCTCAATCGAAGGATCTGTCACAACGGCATACGGATCCGCTCCCACCGCAACCGCGTCGCCCAGCAGCTTGCGCGCTTTAGCCACATCACGCACGGCAACGCGTGTCACTTCGATGTTGCGACCCGCGCGGCGAGCTATTTCCTGTGCGTTACGGGCAAGCACCTTCCAGGTACCGCCACCCACAACACCTAAACCTAATAGACCAACTTTGATTGATTCCATTACAGCAACCCGTCCTTACGGAACATTTCTTTGATACCGCGGACAGCCTGACGCGTACGCTGCTCGTTTTCAATCAGCGCAAAGCGCACATACTCATCACCATAATCACCAAAGCCAATACCGGGTGAAACGGCTACCTTGGCTTCTTCGAGAATACGTTTGGCGAATTCAAGCGAACCCATGGCGCGATAGGCCTCTGGAATCAACGCCCAGATGTACATGGAGGCTTTGGGGTTTTCTACCATCCAGCCGGCTTCGTGCAAACCTTTGACCAGCACATCGCGACGACTCTGGTATTTTTCGACGACCTCCTTAACGCAATCCTGAGGACCATCGAGCGCCGCAATCGCCGCAACCTGAATCGGTGTAAAGGTACCGTAGTCGTGATAACTCTTGATACGCGCCAAGGCGTTAACCAGCTCAGCATTACCCACCATGAAACCAATCCGCCAGCCCGCCATGTTGTAGCTTTTGCTCATGGTGAAGAATTCGACTGCGACATCGCGTGCGCCGGGAACCTGCATAATCGATGGCGCCTGATAACCATCGAAACAAATATCGGCGTATGCCAGGTCATGCACAACAATGATGTTGTGTTCTTTCGCGAGTTTGATGACGCGTTCAAAGAAAGATAAATCTACACACTGTGCGGTCGGGTTACTTGGAAAACCAAGAATCATCATCTTTGGTTTCGGGATCGACTCGCGCACCGCACGCTCGAGTTCTTCAAAAAAATCCGTACCTGGCGTCATCCTTACAGAACGGATATTCGCACCCGCAATCACAGCGCCATAGATATGAATCGGATAGCTTGGATTTGGCACTAGAACCGTATCGCCAGCATCCAGCGTCGCGAGCATCAAATGCGCCAGGCCTTCTTTGGAACCGATCGTGACGATGGCTTCGCGGTCAGGATCAAACTGCACGTCGTAGCGACGGGCATACCAGTCCGTAATCGCTTTGCGCAGTCGTGGAATACCTTTTGAGACAGAGTAACCATGGGTGTCCGGGCGAATGGTCGCCTCAACCATTTTTTCTACGATGTGCGCAGGCGTTGGACCATCGGGGTTGCCCATCGACATATCGATGATGTCTTCCCCGCGGCGGCGCGCAGCCATTTTGAGCTCAGCCGTAATATTAAAAACGTAAGGCGGCAGTCGCTCGATGCGGGGGAACTTTCTCATGGGTCATCCTTTTTAGTCGGGCCAAATAACTACATTGCTAAATTATTTTAAGTTTAATGCGAAAAAAGACATAAAAACCTATTATTTGCAATGCAGCAAAACCCAATAATCTAGCGCAACAATCGTCTCACCGCAAATCAAGGAAAAAATGACATATTTCTTCGATTTAAAAACATGATTCAGTCAAGATGCAGACAATTTACGTCATCTGATTGCGCTATGATCGACTGAACTTGCCGGAGTATTGATTGAAGCTTCATACAGATACCAACTCGGCACTGAATACCGTGACCGCCTATGGCGCGGGCTTTGTCGAAATCAACAAAAATCGCTTTGAATATGCGATTGCCTTTGGTCCAGAGGGTGAAATTACCCGCTGGCCTGCTTCGTCCCCAACCGATATTTCTACTGACCTGCTCTATACGGCAGCAGGGATCACTCTGGTTGCGATGAATCCGATGGCCTTTCTGGATGCGGATGAATCAACGCCGCCCCAATTTACAGGCCGAAAACCCGAAGTGCTGCTTGTGGGGACTGGCGCAAAACAAGTCTTGTTGCCACATCATATTGTGCAGCCGCTTCTCAAAATCGGTATTGGCGTCGAGTGCATGAGTACGCAGGCTGCAGCTCGCACCTACAACATCCTGATGGCTGAAGGCCGTCAAGTCATTGCCGCACTTTTACCCGAGGTTGATTGACATGACAACAGTAATGATTGGCAAAGCCGCCCCTGATTTTTCGGCAGTCAGCACGTTTGGCACACTCTCTCTGGCGCAGTGCGCAGGCCGCGGTGTGATCCTCTATTTCTATCCCAAGGACAATACGCCAGGCTGCACCACTGAGACGCAGGACTTTAAAACATTGCACGATGAATTTCTGGCTGCTGGCTGTGTCGTAATTGGCGTTTCACGCGACTCTCTCAAATCGCATGAAAACTTCAGTAAAAAGCTTGAACTCCCCTTCCCTTTGATCGCAGACACGGACGAAGCCGTCTGCAATCTGTATGGGGTCATCAAACAGAAAAAAATGTACGGCAAGGATGTACGCGGCATCGAACGCAGCACGTTCCTGATTGATGCGCGCGGCAAACTTGTTCAAGCCTGGCGTGGCCTGAAAGTGCCCGGCCATGCGCAAGAAGTTTTGCAATCCGCAAGTAGTCTGACTTAGTTCCTCAACCAGGAGAGTACTTCTTATGCCGCTGCCGAAGCTACCCACCCGCCCTGCCGCAATCCTTGATCTTAAAGGCCTCGAAGTCAGCAAGACACACGCGCAAACCAGCCGCGCATTAGTTTCCGAAAACAATTTAGTTTCCGAAGACAATGAAGACATTTTCGCCCAGGAGGCTATTGACACGGTGGAGCAGACGGCACCTGCTCACGGCATCAACGCACCAGTCAAATTAGCCTCACGTGCCAAGGTGGCGGAGCCAGCGATCGCTCAGGATAAAAAACGCAGATCACCTGTTTTAGAGGCAATGAAAGCAGGTAATGCGCAAGCCAAAGCAGCAAATGTTAAGTCTGCAGCGCCTGCTGTTGCGACTGCAGCAGAAAAACCAGCCGCCAGTCAGCACAAGCGACACAAAGCAAGCGACAGCGGCGTGAGAAAACTATTCGTGCTGGACACGAACGTATTGCTGCACGATCCCAGCTCGCTGTTTCGTTTTGAAGAGCACGACGTGTTCCTGCCAATGATGACGCTCGAAGAGCTCGATCATCAGAAAAAGGGCATGTCGGAAGTCGCGCGTAACGCGCGTCAAGTCAGCCGTTCACTCGATACGATTGTGGGTGATCACCGTAATCTGGATGAGGGCCTTGCCCTGAACAGCGTCGGTCATAAGGACGCGACTGGCAAACTGTTTTTCCAGACAACGGCGATCGCAAGCACATTGCCGCCCGATTTGCCCATGGGCAAAGCCGACAACCAGATTCTGGGGGTTGTGCGTGCGCTGCAAGATTTATATAAAAACCGCGAAGTTGTTTTGGTGTCCAAAGACATCAACATGCGTTTGAAAGCACGTGCGCTCGCACTCGCTGCCGAAGACTATTTCAATGATCAGGTCCTCGAGGATTCCGACCTGCTCTACAGCGGCGTGATGCAACTGCCGGATAATTTTTGGAACAAGCACGGCAAAGACGTTGAGTCCTGGCAACAGGGTGGCACCACGTTCTACAAAATCCACGGCCCCATGTGCGGTCAGTTCATGGTCAATCAGTTCGTGTATTTTGAAGGTCCTATGCCGCTCTACGCGCAAGTGCGCGAAGTCAGCGGCAAGACCGCGGTCCTCGCCACACTGCGCGACTACACACACGGCAAAAACAATGTCTGGGGTGTGATCGCGCGCAATCGCGAACAAAATTTCGCAATGAATCTGCTGATGAATCCGGACTGTGATTTTGTGTCACTGCTCGGGCAAGCGGGGACAGGAAAAACGCTGATGACGCTGGCTGCCGGTCTCGCGCAAGTGCTGGAGACCAAACGCTACAGTGAAATCATCATGACGCGCGTGACGGTACCCGTAGGTGAAGATATCGGATTCTTGCCAGGTACCGAAGAAGAAAAAATGGGCCCATGGATGGGCGCACTTGAGGACAACCTCGAGGTGCTCAACATGGGGGATACCGAAGCGGGGAGTTCGGCCAGCAATGGCAACGACTGGGGCCGCACGGCAACCATGGAACTGATCCGTTCGAAAATCAAGATCAAATCCTTGAACTTCATGCGTGGCCGGACTTTCCTCAACAAACTGCTGATCATCGACGAAGCCCAAAACCTGACACCCAAACAGATGAAAACGCTGATTACGCGGGCGGGTCCAGGAACCAAGGTGATCTGCCTGGGCAACATCGCGCAGATCGACACACCCTACCTCACCGAAGGGAGTTCAGGTCTGACCTTCGTTGTCGACCGTTTCAAAGGCTGGCCACATGCCGGTCATGTCACCTTGCAACGCGGTGAACGCTCACGCCTGGCCGATTATGCAGGCGAAGTACTTTAAATGATGCGCTTGCACAGCGAGCTTACGGACCGTCCCCTCGGTATCACTATGGGTGATGCAGTGGGGATTGGCCCTGAAATCATCGTTAAACTTCATGCAACAGGCCTGCCTGCACCTTGCGTCGTGTATGGCGACGTGCCGAGTCTGCAACGAGCAGTCAAATCACTGCATAGCGTGGTGAAGATCATTGCCCTGGACTCGGTCGACGCATTCAACGATGCGCACCTGTTACATCTGGCGCATGGGCCATGCATGTACGTACGCCCAACCTACCCTGCCTTGCCAGACACCTTACCCATGGGGCGTGTGGATGCCCGTGCAGGACAAGCAGCCTATGATGCATTATGCATGGCAATCGACGATGCACAACTTGGTCGTATATCAGCGATTGTCACAGCGCCTCTCAATAAAGAGGCGATGCATGCCGCAGGACTTGATTTCCCGGGACATACTGAAATACTTGCTGCGCGCACAGGTACGGAACACGTCGCCATGATGCTCGTCAATGAGCAACTACGCGTCATCCTCACCACCATTCATATCGCCTTGTCTGATGTATCAAAAACCATTACCCAAGCACTCTCGTTACGCACGATCGAATTAGCCCACAAAGCCTGTGTGGGTATGGGCATCACTGCCCCCAAAATAGCCGTGGCGGGGCTCAACCCGCATGCCGGGGAAAACGGCAAATTTGGTCGTGAAGAAATTGACATCATTTCACCCGCCATCAAGCAGGCGCGATTGCAAGGCATCGATGCGACGGGCCCCTGGCCTGGCGATACGATCTTTATGCGTGCGCGCAGAGGTGAATTTGATATTGTGGTCGCGCAATATCATGATCAGGGACTCATCCCAATCAAATATCTGGGCGTCGATGAGGGCGTCAATGTGACCGTCGGCCTGCCTTTTGTCAGAACCAGCGTCGATCACGGCACCGCCTTTGATATCGCCGGACAGGGCATCGCAGATCCGTCTTCGCTTGCAACAGCATTTAAACTTGCGATGAATATGCTGGGGCGCACAAGCAAGGGTTAACCCTTGAGACATGATATTTCGCAAAAGTTCCAATAAAAAACTAGATTAGATATCAAAGCTAAGTATATAATTTACATAGTTTTTATATTTTCTAGGGCAACAGGAATGCGTTTTTTGTCGTTTTTTTCGTCACGCCAGGCCTGGCTCGCACCATTATTGTGCGCGTCATTAGTCTTGCCTGTTACCCAGAGCGTTGCCCAAAGTGCATCGGACAGCTCAGCCTCGAGCTCATCGAGTGCTAAGAAAAAGTCGACATCGACAAGCAAGCAAAGCAGCAAATCGACTTCAAAATCAAATACCTCTACTGCAAAAAAATCGACTCCGGCGAAGTCGACCAAGACTTCCTCGGTCAAACCATCGAATGCGCCAAGCATTAACAAAAAAGCTGTTGCCGCCTCTGCTAGCGGCAAAATGGCATCGATGGGCGCCGTGCGGTCAAACGTCGTTTTTGTACAAGACCTGTCAAGCAATGCGGTGCTTTATTCCCGCAACGAAGAAGGCGCTCGCCCGATTGCATCCATCACCAAACTCATGACTGCTCTTGTTGTGACCGATGCCAATCAAAACATGCAGGAAATGATCGAAGTCACACAAGCTGATGTGGACCAGGTCAAACACAGCCGTTCGCGACTCGCAGTCGGTGCCCGCCTGAATCGGGCAGACATGTTGCACATCGCCTTAATGTCATCGGAAAACCGTGCAGCCAACGCACTTGCGCGTAATTATCCGGGTGGGATGAGTGCTTTTGTCGTTGCAATGAATGCGAAAGCCAAACAACTTGGAATGACGCAGTCGCACTTTGTCGAACCTACAGGTCTGTCAAGTGATAATGTGTCCTCACCACGCGACCTTGTCAAAATGATGCAAGCGGCCGCCTCGCGTCCCACAATCAGCAGCTTTACGACGGATGATCAGCAAGAGGTGCGTGCAGGCAATCGCACACCGACAGTGTTTCGTAATACAAACATGCTGGTCACCAATCCAAGCTGGGATATCAAAATATCCAAGACAGGTTTTATTAACGAAGCAGGCCAGTGTCTGGTGATGGTGACACGGATCAACAACCGCGACACGGCAATTGTCTTACTCAATGCCGAGGGTAAAGGCACGCGGGTTTACGATGCGATGAAAATCAAACAGCTGCTGCAGGCAAAGCAGCAGATCGCTTCAACCGATCAAGCCGAGATTGCGTCAACCGATAAAGAATTATAAAAATACACATCCATACACAAACGCCTCTTTTCAGAGGCGTTTTTTTTGACCACGATATTTAAACTCAGACGACTCCGCTCTACTCCGAAGAGAAGATCCCCGGACCACCCGCGAAATTAAGGAATCGCGTACTGGAGCCCTGGAATGTCAGACGCACGGTACCAATCGGACCGTTACGCTGCTTACCGATAATAATTTCTGCAGTGCCTTTATCGGGTGAGTCGGGGTTATAGACCTCGTCACGATAAATAAACAAGATCAAGTCGGCATCCTGCTCAATCGCACCTGACTCGCGTAAGTCACTCATCACGGGACGCTTATTAGGGCGCTGTTCCAGACTGCGGTTAAGCTGCGAAAGCGCAATCACCGGACATTCGAGTTCTTTACCCAGGGCTTTGAGCGAACGGCTGATTTCGGAGATCTCCGTCGCACGGTTTTCACCCGCGGAGCTCGCCCCCATCAACTGCAAGTAATCGATCACGATCAAGCCTAGCTTGCCGCATTGACGCGCCAGACGACGCGAGCGTGCTCTAACCTCAACCGAACTCAACGCTGGCGTTTCATCAATGTAGAGCTGGGCATCCTGCATTTTCTGGACCGCATGGGTCACACGTGGCCAGTCATCGGCCAGCAGCTTACCGGTACGCATACGGTGCTGATCAAGCATACCAACAGAACCTAGCATACGCATGGCCAGCTGCACCGCACCCATTTCCATGGAGAATACGGCAACAGGCAAGCCCTGCTCGATGGCGACATGCTCGGCGATATTCATCGCAAGCGATGTCTTACCCATCGAAGGACGTCCCGCAACGATCACCAAATCCCCGCCTTGTAGTCCGGAGGTCATCTTGTCCAGATCGGTAAAACCGGTCGGTACACCTGTCACATCCGAATCACCCTCACGGTGATAGAGCTCATCAATACGCTCAACGACCTCGGAGAGCAAGGGTTGAATTTCACGGAAACCGGCAGTCGCTTTCGCGCCCTCTTGTGCGATTTTGAATACTTTAGACTCGGCCTCATCCAACAGCTGACGTGCTTCTTTACCCATTGGATTAAAAGCGGTTGCCGCGATCTCATCGGCCACGCTGACGAGCTTGCGCAACATCGAGCGCTCGCGAACAATCTCCGCATAGCGACGAATGTTTGCAGCCGACGGCGTATTGTGCGCAAGCGCATTCAGATAACCAAGACCTCCCACATCATCTGACTTTCCAACGCTTGAAATCGATTCATGGACCGTCACCACATCAGCAGGACGGCCGATATTAATCAGGCGCGCGATATGGTGCAGGATCAGCTTATGGTCGAAACGATAAAAATCGTCTTCGTTGACCACGTCACTCACACGCTCCCAGGCGGCGTTATCCAGCAACAAACCACCCAGCACAGATTGCTCTGCCTCGACGGAATGAGGGGGGACACGTAAATACTCTAGCTGGGGATCGGACGCATTATTCATAGACTCATCATAACCGCTGCAAAGTATTGGTAACGTACAAAAAACCCTGAACATCGCGCCAGCGCAGTGCGCTCAACACCCAGCCAAGAGATCTTTTGATTTTGCCCAGTGAGCCTCCCATGCGGGCCAGCTCGTTGATGACCAAGGGATCGGGGTTCGCTTGAATATAGGCCGCGAGCAAGCGATCACACAGGATCTGGCGCGCGTGCGGGGTCAGTTCGTGCCCGCGCAAGCCTGCCATCGAGGAAAGCATCTGGTAGACGTCGTAGGCCTGCCCTAAGGGCCTAGACATGGCTTCGCCGATATTCTCTTCGAAGTCCACACGCGTAATGCGATGATTCAGATACATGAGGTTGCGTAGCTGGGCGCCGCCATGCACAAATCCGGCAAGATGGAATTGCGCAAGATCCGTTGCGCAAAGATCCATCCAGACTAATCGCTGCGCGGGAGTGCTACGCCTGACTAGAAACGGTACGCCTTGCCCCACAAATTCGAGCACCAGTAGCTCTGGTTCCTCGTAAAGAATTTTAGGGACATGACAGCCCGCCTGATGAAGAATCTTTAGACGTTTAGTCTCATCACTCAGACTATTGCGCAGTAATACGCGGGCTTTAGGATGCTCACCAAAGGCTAGCCAGCAAAACTTGGCAAGTGTCCAGGAGCGCACAAAGCGCAGCATATAAATAAGCCGAGTCGCAAAGGTCTCAAGCCTGCGCTTGACTACGCAATGCACACCGTCGATTTCAACCACCCACACACCCGAACCATCGTCAGCGTGCTGAATCAGCCAAGCGCGGAGCTCTGTATCGAAGGAAGAAAGTGGTCGCGTCATTTAAAGTATTTATTAAAAACAAAAAGCCGGCGCAATGCCGGCTTTTTGCGTACTGATCAAATGATTAGACCAGATCGCCCACAACTACAACCGAGATGCTGCTCACAACGTCAGGATGCAGAGCTACCTGAACGGGGAACTCGCCCACAGCCTTGAGAGGACCTTCTGGCAGGCGAACCTGCGCTTTCTCAACGCCAGCGAAACCAGCTGCAACCAGACCTGTTGCGATGTCCATGTTGGTCACTGAACCAAACAAACGGCCATCCACACCAGCTTTCTGACTGATTTTGAGTGAGAAGCCTTCCAGACGAGCGCCAACTGCTTGTGAAGCAGCTAATTTTTCAGCCTGGACTTTTTCGAGCTCGGCGCGACGCAATTCAAACTCTTTCAGAGCTGTTTCGGTAGCACGACGGGCTTTTTTCTGGGGGATCAGGAAGTTACGTGCATAACCATCACGCACACGAACAACTTCACCGAGGTTACCCACGTTTACGACTTTTTCAAGAAGAATAATTTGCATGGTATGCCCCTGGATCAGTTGTGGTTGTCAGTAAAGGGCAAGAACGCCAGGAAACGAGCACGCTTGATCGCTGTGTCGAGCTGACGCTGATAGATTGCCTTGGTACCGGTCAAACGAGCAGGAATAATCTTACCGTTTTCCTGAATGAAATCACGCAGTGTATCGAGATCTTTGTAATCAATCTGATCAACATTAGCAGCGCTAAAGCGGCAAAATTTGCGACGCTTAAAGAGCGGATTTTGTTGCGTGAATTTCTTTTTTTCTTTTTTCTTACCGAAGAAAGCCATGATATGCCTTGTTCAAATTTGTTGAATTCGCTGCGCATGCAGTCTGAATTTTGGGGAATCTTTTCGTACTGGAGCTATAAACCCCTGAATCCGTAACGTTGTTCCTAAGCCAATCGTACCTGCCATCTGTACCAGATCCCCCATCACCAATATTTGTAGCGCGAACGCTATACGGCGTGGAACACCTGCCTCAGAGACTTCCGACTCATGTGAAAGCAAGAACTCTAAAACCGGGACGCCTGCTGGTGTGTACCTGACGGGCGATTGTTCTAGAACCTGACCTTCTACTTCGAGCCGATTCACGGCAGACCTTTGATGTGCTTAATGAACTACGTACTTATTCAGCGTCGTCTGCTGAGACTTCAGCAGACGCTTTACGTGCTTCGTCGCGCTCAACTTGCTTCATCATGATCGATGGCTCTGTCTGAGCAGCTTTCATCTTGATCACGAGGTGGCGCAAGACTGCGTCGTTGAAACGGAAAGCATTCTCGAGCTCGTCGAGAGTTGTCTGACCGCATTCAATGTTGAAGCAGATGTAATGGGCTTTGACCAGTTTCTGAATAGGGTAAGCCAGTTGACGGCGGCCCCAGTCTTCCAGACGGTGAACTTTGCCACCCTGTGAGGTCACCAGAGCCTGGTAACGCTCAACCATAGCGGGAACTTGCTCGCTCTGGTCGGGGTGAACGATAAAAACAACTTCGTAATTGCGCATGCAAACTACTCCTGAGGATGTCTGGGTGTGCTGTTAAAACACATCACCAGTGGCAGCCCGCCAAGCCAGAAATCCGGTTGGTCGAGCAAGATAGCCCGCTATTTTCGCTTAATAAGGAGTTTTACGCAAGTGGATATACGCGAAGCCCTTGAATTTCTACAGAAAACAGCCGGGATACATTCAAAACAACACTAAACGATCATTAATTTTTAGTCATGCTAAATCAAGCA
>CAIPID010000121.1 GCA_903865015.1 uncultured beta proteobacterium
AGTGCAATCTCGGCACAATAAAGCTCCCAGTTACTCGTGAATATGCCCCCATCCTTATTACTGTCAGAGTAACCAAGCATGATGTCTTGCTCAGCACCAGAGCGTTTAACCAACGCGGCAATACCAGGCAAAGCATAAAAATCCCGCATGATAGGAGCAGCGTTGCGTAAGTCCTCAATCGTTTCGAACAGTGGCACAACGATCAAGTCAGCGCGTGCCTGCTCTTGGATGCGCCCCAGCATCAAGCCACACTCCTTTTGCAGGACTAGGACCTCAAGCAAGTCGCTGACTGTTTCGGTGTGACTGATGATGTAATGCCGGATCGTCTCTTGACCATACGCATCCCGCATTCTTTTCGCCATTTCAAAGATCGCCAGCTCCGACTGCGCCCAGTCGGTGTATTGCCATCCAATTACTCTCAAAGGACGCGCGTCATTGAGTATGGACATTAACAGCGAACGCTTTTGTTTCTCATCGAGCAATGAATAATGTGGCTCGATACCAGCAACATTTAACAGCTCATCAATCACGATCTCATGATTATCAGAACTCTGCCTCAGATCAACTGTTGCCAGATGAAAGCCAAAAACCTCTACAGCCCTGATAAGCGCGTGCAGTCTTCTGTCTGAGAGCGTTTGTGCGTTTTGCGCACGCAGGGATGCTTCGATTATTTTCAAATCATATAAAAATTCCTGCACATTGGCATACGGATTTTGGGGAGGTACGGCGTGTCGTGCCGCATCTGCCCCCGTCAGCACTTTCAGTGTGGCCGCCAAACGAGAGTAAATACCCGTGAGGGCTCTTCTGTAAGGTTCATCCTGACGATGCTCATTCGTATCAGGTGAAGCCTGAGCCAGTGCTTGCATCTCTGGCGGGAAACTGAGCAGCAGCGCAGAGATGGAAAGTTCTTTACCGAGATAGTGCACCTCGGTTAGATAATGCCGCAAGACCAGCTCGGCCTGGCGCGAAATAGCGTAATCCAGAGTCTGAGCTGTCACGTTAGGATTGCCATCACGATCGCCGCCAATCCATTGGCCCATTTTCAAAAAGTTAGCAATATGTTGTCCGGGCAGCACATTCTCCATGTGTGCGTAGATTTTAGGAATCTGGCTTAAAAACGTTGATTCATAGTAACTAAGCGCATTCTCCACCTCATCTGCAACCGTTAACTTCGTAAAACGAAGCAAACGCGTATGCCAAAGCTGCAACACCCGCGCGCGAATTTTCGCCTCGTTTTCAAGCAACTCTTTTGCAGCGCGCGCATCGCGCTTACCTACGTGTCCACCTGCTAACGCCTTGATTGAATCGCGCTCAGTCAACAAGTTTGCGATGTCACGCTCTGCATCCAGGATACTCGTCCTTTGTACTTCTGTTGGATGCGCAGTCAGCACGGGTGAGACCAGCGAGGTCTCAAGCGACTGAGAGATCTGCTTGGCCGTCACACCTGCTGCCTGCATTTTTTTCATTGTGGCTTCAATACTGCCATCTTGATATCGTCCCATTCGTTCATACACGGCGCGACGTCGAATGTGATGGCGATCTTCAGCAAGATTTGCCAGATGACTGAAATAGGTAAAGCCTCTGAGCACCTGCACAGCACGTTCGCTTGTCAGGCTTTTGAGTAATTTTTTAAGTTCTTTATTAGCTTGCTGATCGACGTCTCGATGAAAAGCGACAGAGAGTTTTCGAATCCTTTCAATCAAATTATAAATTTCTGCTCCGTCCTGCTCGCGTATGACATCACCCAGGATGCGTCCCAGTAACCGTATATCCTCAGCAAGAGGTTGTTCCGTATCGCGCAGAACTTGAGGATTTTTCTTTAAAGTTGTTTCTGTAGTCATAACAATCCCCAAAATTAAGCAGTGGCTATTAATTACTATAATATTAAAAATAACGCAGGAGACTAAAGAATGAAAATAAGTTTGG
>CAIPID010000122.1 GCA_903865015.1 uncultured beta proteobacterium
ATAATACCGCCTCAAAAACCAATATTTACTTAATTTTAATAGATAGCCGTGCGGATTTTTATAAATCTACACACCACACAGTCATCAGGCCGTAACAAATTTAAATGATGATGAGCGGCCATGACAAAAAAAATCGACCTCATCTATTTCAATGCAGGCGGCGGTCATCGCTCCGCAGCAACCGCCTTGCAAGATGCTGTCAAGCTCCAAGGCAGGCCGTGGGAGCTACGGCTAGTCAATCTGTTTGAAGTCCTAGATCCGAAAGCGACTTTTCGAAGGCATACCGGTCTCGCCCCCGAAGACCTCTACAACATGCGACTCAAGCGCGGCTGGACGCTCGGGCTTGCGACTGAGCTCAAGGTATTGCAAGCAATGATCCGCGTAGGGCATGCAGCGATGCTACGACGACTTGAACGCTACTGGGAATTGAACCCAACAGATATGGTCGTCTCCTTGGTACCCAATTTCAATAAAGTCATGTATCAGGCCGTCAAATCAAAAATGCCTGGCGTCCCTTTTGTGACGGTCATGACCGACATTGCGGACTATCCTCCACATTTCTGGATTGAACCCGGCCTGAACCAGCATCTGGTATGTGGCAGCGTAAAAGCTGTTGAGCAAGCTTGCACCGCGGGGTATGCGAAACAGAATATTACACAAACCTCCGGAATGATTCTCAAACCCTCGTTTTATCAAACCCAGACGCAAGACCGTGCGCAAGCGTTAACAAAATTAGGTTTTGATCCTGCCCGACCCGTGGGCATCGTGATGTTTGGCGGTCACGGTTCTGCGGACATGCTGCGTATCGCCAAATCACTCCCGGATGTTCAGCTTATTCTGATGTGCGGCCACAATATCTTACTTGCTAAAAAACTTGATGCACAGACTACGTTGGCCAAACACGTCGCTGTGGGTTTCAGTACGAACGTAGAACATTACTTTGCGCTGGGCGATTTCTTTATAGGAAAACCTGGCCCCGGCAGTATTAGCGAAGCGATTCAAATGGGCTTACCTATCATCACCATTGAAAACGCCTGGACTATGCCGCAAGAGCGTTACAACGCGCAATGGATACGGGAGCAGGAGGTTGGGGTCGTTGTACCAACGCTTCGCAGCATAAGGAAAAGCACCTTAAAACTGATTGAAGAATTAGGTCAGTTTCAAGCAGCCGTTTCAAAAATTAAAAACAATGCACTTACCGAAGTCATCGAAGTGTTAGACCAGCAACTTAAACAAACTGAACAAGTTCAGGACGTTGTGCTTGGCGTCCAGTACGCTTGATTGATATAAGCGGGTTTAGCGATTTTTTCAACTAGCAAGTCCAGGTCATCTCCGTTGACCGATGATGCAGCCAGCACCGCCTCGATGATGACCGCATCATCGCCAAAGGCCTGGATTTCAAGGTTACTGAACGCATAATTTGCATCATCCAGGACGGATTCTAATAATCTCAACGCATCTTTTTGATCGCCGATAGGTGCGATCACGGAAACAGTATGGGTGACCTCCACTGACGTGGAGTCTAGCGGTTGCTTGTTAATAAGATTACCAAGAGGTCGCAATAAGGTATTCGCAGACAGGATAAAAGCTGTTGCAATGCTCGCCTCGACAATCAGGTCCGCGCCCGCGCACGCGCCTACCGCACCAGAACACCAGAGGGTCGCGGCCGTATTCAAGCCACGCACATTGCCCTCCTCGCGCATGATGACGCCAGCACCCAGAAAACCTATCCCTGAGACGACATAAGCGATCACATGGACGGCCCCCTCATGGCCATGCAGGCGATTAGCGATATCGACAAATATCGCTGCACCCAATGCCACAAGTACATTGGTGCGCAAACCTGCCGTGCGCTGACGGTACTGCCTTTCAAGACCGATCAGCCCTCCCAGAACGAACGCCGCAGTCAGACTGACGATCGTATCGAGGAGAGAGACCAGATCAAAGTTTTTAATGAATTCCATTTAATATTTATCAGGTACGTACATGGTGGCGGGCACGGGATGACGTGTGTAGTCAGGATTATGCACGCGCTCGGGCAATGTAATTTCAGGATGAACGACTTCCTGATATTCGATCTGATTCAACAAATGCTGGATGCAGTTCAGACGCGCACTTTTTTTATCGACACCATCGACGATCCACCACGGAGACTCAGGCATGTGGGTACGCTCAAGCATCACCTCTTTCGCTTTGGTATAAGCCTCCCAGCGACGACGCGACTCGAGATCCATCGGACTGAGTTTCCATTGTTTGAGTGGGTCGCGGATACGCATGGTAAAGCGCATATGCTGCTCATCATCGGTAATCGAAAACCAGTATTTGATCAGGATGATGCCAGAACGCACGAGCATTTTTTCGAATTCCGGAACGCTACGAAAAAATTCTTCGTACTCCTCGTCATTACAAAAACCCATCACGCGCTCGACACCCGCACGGTTGTACCAGCTGCGGTCAAACAATACCATCTCGCCTCCTGCGGGCAGATAAGGCACATAGCGCTGAAAATACCACTGCGAACGTTCACGCTCGCTCGGTGCAGGCAAGGCGGCGACACGACAGACACGCGGATTGAGACGCTGGGTGATACGTTTGATCGCCCCGCCCTTGCCTGCCGCGTCACGGCCCTCAAAAAGAACGACGACTTTGAGCTTTTTTTCGACGACCCAGTCTTGCAGCTTGACCAGCTCACCTTGCAACCTGAATAACTCCCTGAAGTAAATGCGTCGGTCGAGAGACCCCTCTGGGACAGGCCCTTGCTCTGGCATTTCCATTAAGAGCTCATCCAGACGGTTATCGTCAAGCTCCATTTCGAATTCTTCGTCGTAGCTATCGATCAGCTCGTCCTGTGCACGCTGTGCGAAGGTTTTAGCGGTGAGTTTTTTAGTGGCTACGGTTTGTTTGACGGGTTCTGGTTTTTTAACTGCTACTGTTTTCTTTAAAGCTATCGGTTTCTTTAAAGCTATAGGTTTCTTGACCGTAGCTGATTTTTTAGCAGCCACAGGCTTCTTGGCAATTGCAGTTTTTTTAACTACCGGCTTTTTTTTAACTGCTATTTTGGATTGGTTCGTAGTGGCCATCTGCAACTCCCTTGTGTTCTGCACTCAGGTTACCTGTCGCACATTAAAGTTTTATGAATTTTGACTGAAATCTCATAAAAATTACATTTTTATTAAATAAATAAGTCAGTTTCACATTCCGGTCATGTTCGACTGCTAATTTGATCAAATCTTGGTTTTTAACTCTTGAATCACAATCCTCACACGATACATATATGGCTTTTATTCCTTTATCTTCCCTCATTGACCCAGATAAAGTGCCCTCAGACGGGATACTTTTCGCCTGGAATATCAATCAGGACGGTACTGGGTCAGAAATTTCGCCAGATTCGATGACAGATGTGCTGCTGAATTCGGGCCAATCTATCTGGTTACATCTCAATTTTTCAAATACCCGGGTCATGAGATGGTTGCAAGCCTCTCAACTAATTCCCGATGAATTAGCTGAATCCATCCACAATGATACGGGCGAAGTCGGTTACGACGCCATCACAGAGCTTGAGCAAGGTGCCCTGTTCCACCTGCAAGACTTCACGATGGACTTTGGTCAGGGCTCTAAGAGCAACAATTTAGACTTTGAGTCTTTTTGGTGCTATTTGACGCCTAACCTATTGATCACTGGTCGCCTGCACCCGCTTAAAACACTGGATCGCGCCAAAGATCAGTTGATACGAGGACGTCTGCTCCCTAAATCTGTCCACAGTCTCTTTCACCAGATTATCGATATCAGATCAGTGCAGCTCAAAGCTGCGATCAGACGCCTGGCTGACCGGATAGACTCGCTCGAAGAAATCATTCTGAGCGGCAATGATCTTGCTGCGGATGAGTCAATAGGTACGCTGCGTATTCAATGCAACCGGATCAGGAGACATTTTTCTGCTGAGCTCGATGCATTGAGGTACTTGCGAAAAAGAAATACGCCGGCGTTTACGCATGATGACTTGGAGCAGCTCCATGAACACTCAAATGAATTGACTAGTTTTCTTGAGCAGATCGATAGCCTTTACATCCGTGCAAAGGTACTCCAGGACGAACAAACTGCCCACGTGGCAGAGTTGAACGCAAAACAATTGCAAGTGTTATCTGTCATGACTGTGATTTTTCTGCCAATGACGCTGATCTCCGGAATCATGGGAATGAATATGGAAGATCTCCCTGGGTTAAAGGGCTCGTTTTTTGAAGTCATGCTTGTGATGGGCTTGGCTGGGCTTCTGGTGTATGGGGGGTTAAAGCTCAAACGGATAGTTTGATTTTGCCTCCCATCCCAATATAAATTCTATTGTCACACTAACTGGATAGAGTACGAATTCTTCCTGTACACGCGAGTAACACTATGCGTCGGTTACAAAGAATTTTATTCACCCTACTTTCTATTTTAGTAACTGGCTTAAGCCATAGCTACGCCCCACTCAATACGGATGATGCGGGTACGACGGCAAAAGGCTCCAATCAGGTTGAGCAATACTTTTTCTCTATCCTCCAAGTCGGTCAAAGCAACGAGGGCGAGGACAGCATCAGCTCAGGCGAGGATTTCAACGGTATCGGAGATGCGACCGGTTTCCCCTTCACCTACGCTCGGGGTTTGACTGACAACAGTGAGGTGAGTTTTTCTCCAACCTACTATCTCGCACCACTCGGTAATTTTTCGAGAGTAGGTAATTTCACAATTAACTATAAACACCGATTTCTGGGAGATGGCGAAAAGGGGCTGAATCTTGCCCTCAAGCCTTCCGTCATATTGCCTGCGGGCGTCACGCAACAAGAATTTGGTATCGGTAATGCCGCCTGGAATTATGGTGCGACGTTCATAGCGTCTCAATTTTGGGAGTCAGCAGAACTCCATTTCAATGCTGGTTATATGCGCACCCCTTACAACAACAATTACGTTGTTGGAGAGAGCACGGATCCTAAAAGAACCAATTTTTATTTAATATCGGTTGCACCCGTTTGGAAACTCACACCGCACATAAAGTTTGCGCTTGATGTCGGCATGAATACAAACCCCAATGAACCCGACATTTCGCTCACGATGTACGGTCAGGTTGCTGTGATTTTTTCACCTGACAAAGATGTTGATATAGGTCTTGCATATCAGCGAAACGCGAACAATTTTGGAGTGGCGTTTGGCGAGGCAGGCCCCTACACAAGTCGTGTGCAGTTGGGTGTTACGTATCGCTTTGACTAACCCGCATTGTCTATCGGCTACCAAAGCCACTGAAATCGGGTTAGATTAATAACTTAATATTTCAAAGAAAGATTGAGCCACCATGTCAACAGTTAAGCTTTGGACTGACGAAGAGATCAACGCCCATCCGGATCTGAAACTCGTTTTTGACGATATCCGTCAAGTCAGAAAATCAGAGTTTGTGAATAATTTCTGGCGTGCGCTAGCCAATCATCCCACGCAACTCAAAAACACCTGGGAGCAACTCAAAGTCGTCATGATGTCGGAGGGTGAGCTCTCGCCCATGGTGCGCGAGCTAATCTACATCGCTGTATCCACTACCAATGGTTGCAGTTATTGCGTGCATTCGCATACCGCCGCGGCACGCGCCAAGGGGATGACGGATGGTCAGTACTCAGAATTGCAATCTGTGATTGCGATGGCTGCGCAGACGAATGCTTTAGCCACGGCGCTGCAAGTACCGGTGGATGCTGTGTTTGATTTGTCGGGGAGTTAGTTTTTTTTTGCAACAATAAAGGCTGTAACCATACCCACCAAAGTTGTTCCGCCCAGGACGGATGCGGTGACTTCACGACCCAGTGATGCACAATACGCAGCAGCAGCTAAGCCAGAAAGTGCCACGATTAATGCAAACAACAAACCCGCTGTTCTTTCGATAAAAACCAAAGTATTTACTCGACGATTTTCAGTGCGACGATACTCAGACTCAGCATTGGTCTGCTCAAACACCCACTCAACCCGGTGAGGAACGATTTTTTGTAATCGCTCAATTTGCTCTATTGGGAGTATGGGGCAGTCGGTTGTAGTTGAAGATACCGTTAATTCTTTTCCATCACCTTTTGCACTAGCTTTAGTATGGCTATTAGCCATGATGAGGCAACGCACAATTAACTGAATATTTCAGATCACGACCAATCATTTTCATATCACCTGAGATTTTTGAAAAATCGCATGTGGCGTCGCCTTTCTGAGGAAGAGAGTAAAAACGACCAGAACTGACTGGATGTTGAAATACAAAATACTTACGACTAAAAACCATAAAAAATCTGCCCACTTTTTTACTCCAATTGTAAAAAGTCGCTGTTATCAGTTATCACAACCGATTCTTGACACAATTAATATTGAAGCAAAGCAGACTCATTAACTCAATAAAATATTTGTAATAAAGAGTAACGAATTGGAGTGAACAGATTTTTTTACATAGCAAAAAGCCAACCCCGAAGGATTGGCTTTTACTTTTTTTGGTCGGGGCGGTGGGATTCGAACTCACGACCCTCTGCTCCCAAAGCAGATGCGCTACCAGGCTGCGCTACGCCCCGAAGACCAAAACTATACCAGAATTTAAAAAATCCTGCTTAGCCGAAGCGACCAGTGATGTAATCCTCGGTTTCGCGGCGCTTTGGTTTGACGAAAATCTGGTTTGTTTCGCCAAATTCCATCAGCTCGCCCAGATACATATAGGCGGTAAAGTCAGAACAACGGGCAGCCTGCTGCATGTTGTGTGTGACGATCACAACCGTGTAGTCTTTTTTGAGTTCGGCGATGAGCTCTTCTACCTTTGCAGTCGAGATAGGGTCCAGGGCCGAACACGGCTCGTCCAGCAGCAAGACCTCGGGCTTGATGGCAACACCACGGGCGATGCACAAACGCTGCTGCTGGCCACCGGAGAGGCTGTTGCCGCTCTGGTGCAATTTATCTTTGACTTCATTCCACAGTGCGGACTTGGTCAGCGCCCACTCGACGCGCTCTTCCATTTGGCCTTTGTTCAGGTTTTCAAACAAACGCACACCAAAGGCGATGTTGTTATAGATGCTCATTGGAAATGGTGTTGGCTTTTGAAACACCATACCGACTTTTGCGCGCAACAGAGAAATGTCGGTTTTAGTGGTCAGGAGGTTTTCACCATCCAGCATAATCTCGCCCTCTGCGCGCTGACCGGGATAGAGTTCAAACATCCGATTAAACGTGCGCAGCAAGGTCGATTTACCGCAGCCAGAGGGACCAATAAAAGCCGTGACTTTATTCTCGGCGATCGACATATTCACATTGCGTAACGCATGAAAATTGCCGTAATGAAAATTCAGGTTATTCACCTGGATTTTGGTTTGCGTTGCGGGTTGTGCAGCAGCTTGTGTCAACGTGTTTTCCATATTCGGTACGGTATCCAGGTTCAGTTCAATGAGCAATCAATGCTTACGGAATAAATTTCGTGCAACGATATTGAGCGCCAGCACAGCCAGCGTAATTAAAGTGGCGCCTGCCCAGGCCAGGGTATTCCAGTCTTGAAACGGACTCGCTGCAAACTGGAAAATCACAACAGGCAAGTTAGCCAGTGGCTTATTCATATCAAACGACAAGAATTGGTTGTTCAGCGCGGTAAACAGCAAAGGCGCCGTCTCACCTGCCACGCGGGCAACCGCCAGCAACACACCAGTGATGATCCCTGAGCGCGCAGCGCGGTAGGACACCAGCACAATCATTCGCCATTTAGGGCAGCCCAGGGCAAAGCAGGCCTCACGCAAGCCGTTCGGTACAAGCATCAGCATGTTATCTGTGGTGCGCACGACAACAGGAATCACCAAAATAGCAAGCGCAAACGCACCGGCCCAGCCTGAATAATGTCCGACTTGCGACACATAGACTGCGTAGATAAACAAACCAATCACAATCGAGGGCGCAGACAACAACACGTCATTCAAAAACCGGGTCGCAGGAGCGAGCCAGCCACGTTGACCGTACTCAGCCAGATAAGTACCAGCGAGAATCCCAACTGGCGTGCCAATTGCGGTACCCACGCCAACCATGACGAAGCTACCCAGAATAGCGTTTAGTAAAC
>CAIPID010000123.1 GCA_903865015.1 uncultured beta proteobacterium
CCTACTCAATCAGCCCACATCTCTATCAAATGCCTTTTGCTCCAGATGCACTGGTCCCCATCAGCAAGATGGCGGATCTGCCTTTGTTTTTATTCGTCAGCAACAAGCTTCCGGTTACCACGGTGCAAGAGCTTGTCAACTACGGGCGAAACAATCCTGGAAAACTAAACTACGCCTCAAGTGGCACAGGCGCGAGTGCGCACATGACAGGTACTAATTTTGGATTGTTGAGTGGTCTGCAAATGGAGCATGTCCCGTACAAGGGCAGTGCTCCGATTTTGGCTGACATCCTCAGTGGACAGTTATCTTTTGTTTTTGACACGATGGTCGTGTTTATGCCGCACGTCAAAGATGGCAAACTCAAAGCGATCGCTGTGAGCTCGGCCAAGCGTTGGCCGACAGAGCCCAACATACCTACGATGGCCGAATCAGGATTTCCTGGTTTTGCAATGTCATCGTGGGTGGGGCTGATGGCACCTAAAGGCACGCCACAACCAATCATTGATCGCATTTCAAAAGAAATCGGAGAAATTGTAAAAGACCCCGACGTTCAGCAAAAATTCCTTGCTGCAGGTTTTGTTGCTGAAAGCTCGACACCTGAAGGCTTTAAACAACTGATCGAAAAAGACGGCGCCATGTATGGTGAAATCGTCAAAAAAGCCAACATTAAAGTTAACTAAAAAAATATGACTCAATCACTAAATAGCGCAATACAAAAAGCGACATTGCATCTTTCGATTCCTGTTAGCGATATCGGTACAACAGTTAATTTTTATCAGGATTTATTAGGTTGCAAGGTTACAAGGACCATTGCGGACAGAGCCGATATTGATTTTTTCGGACATCATCTTGTTGCACAGCTCTCACCTCTCGAGGCAGCACATGTCTCTGTCAACATCGGTAAAAATCCCTATCCTCTGCGGCATTTTGGCGTGATTGTGGAGTCTGGTGTTTACGACACGATGCTAAAAAAATTACGTGCGGCAAACATACAGTTTGCAATGGAACCCGATCATATTTTTATTGGTACGCCACGCGAGCAAAACGTATTTTTGGTTTTTGATCCTTCGGGCAATGCGGTCGAAGTCAAAGGCATGGTCAAACCTAATCAAGTTTTTTCTGAAACTTGAAATGAATTTAACAAAAAATTATTTAAATAAAAATTTGATTCAACATGGCCTGTCGGTATGTTGAGGCTAGCAAAGGAGCTCACAATGAAATTAACGAAAACTATTCAACGCGCCGCCACATCTGCACTCGTGCTGATGGCCGCAGCAACAACACCAGCGATTGCGCAATCGCCTGCGCCATATCCAAACAAACCAATCCGCATGATTGTTGGCTATGCGCCCGGTGGGGCTGCAGATAAATTAATACGCCCTATTACTGACCGAGTTTCAAAAATAATCGGTCAGCAATTTATTGTCGAATACAAACCTGGTGCGGGAGCTTCGATCGCGCTCGACATTACCGCCAAAGCGCCTGCCGATGGTTATACATTGCACATTACGGATTCAGGACCAATGGTGATCCTGCCCAACATGCGCAAGATGAATTACGACCCAACCAAAGATTTTACAAACGTAGCAATGATCGCAGGCGGTGGTACGGTCATTCTGGTGCGCCCAGACTCGCCAGCGAAAGATATCAAGCAGCTGATCGCGATGGCAAAAAAGGACCCATCAAATTGGGGCTATGGTACATCCGGCATTGGTGGTGTCGGGCATCTAGCAGGTGAGCAATTGAAAGTCATGGAAAACATGACCATCTCCCACGTCCCCTACAAAGGC
>CAIPID010000124.1 GCA_903865015.1 uncultured beta proteobacterium
ACCAGCTACCACGAGCCAGAATGCCACCGATGTAAATGCATGTAGCGCGTAACCGACCCAACCATGGACGTGATGCCATTCTTCTGCGAGCGCAGCCATCGCGGGATGCTGGGTCAATATGACGATAGTGCTCTTGAAATAGCCACCAAACAGTAGCGGATCGGCTGCAATCGCACCGATGATCACTGAAGGTATCGCCAACAACACCAGTGGGAGTGTCACAACCCACGGTGACTCATGAGGCGTTCCACCATGATGACCATGATCATCGTGGTCATGTGCATCTTTCGTCTGTGCATCATGTGCGTGATCGTGTGCGTGGTCATGCGTGCAGTGTGCATGATCGTCATGCGCATGTGCCGCTGCATGTCCATGATCCGCATCGACCGCAAAACGCTCTTTGCCATGGAATACCAGGAAATAAACGCGGAAAGAATAAAGCGACGTTACAAAGACACCAATCAATGTTGAGTAGTAAGCAAAGCTCGCACCCCAAACATTGGCGGCACCGGCTGCTTCGATGATATGTTCTTTAGAGTAGAAACCTGAGAAAAATGGCGTGCCAACCAATGCCAGCGTACCAATCAGAAACGTGATCCAGGTAATCGGCATGTACTTACGCAGTCCACCCATGTTACGGATATCCTGATCGTGATGCATACCGATAATGACCGAGCCAGCGCCCAGGAACAACAGCGCTTTAAAGAAAGCGTGGGTCATCAGGTGGAAAATCGCAACCGAGTAAGCCGATGCACCCAGTGCAACCGTCATGTAACCAAGCTGGGACAGAGTTGAATAAGCCACGACGCGCTTAATGTCGGTCTGGATGATCCCCAGGATGCCGAGGAACAAAGCACCGATCGCGCCGATAATGATGATGAAAGACAATGCAGTGTTGGACAGCTCAAACAGTGGCGAGAAACGTGCCACCATAAAGATACCAGCCGTCACCATAGTCGCTGCGTGAATCAGCGCGGAAATTGGTGTGGGACCTTCCATCGAGTCTGGGAGCCAGGCGTGCAATGGCACCTGTGCTGACTTACCCATCGCTCCAATAAACAAGCAGATACAAGCGACCGTGATAAGCATCCAGTTTGAACCAGGCAGCGTCAGGGCTGCTAACTTGTCCGCTTGCTTAAACACATCAGCGTAGTGCATCGTGCCAGCGTAGGCAAACAACAAACCAATGCCAAGCACAAAACCAAAGTCACCGACACGGTTAACCAGGAAGGCCTTCATGTTCGCAAAAATAGCGGTAGGCTTGGTGTACCAGAAACCAATTAGCAAATAGGAGACCAGACCGACAGCTTCCCAGCCAAAGAACAACTGAACCATGTTGTTTGACATGACCAGCATCAACATTGAAAAGGTAAACAATGAGATATAGGCAAAGAAACGCTGGTAGCCAGGGTCCTCAGACATGTAACCGATGGTGTAGATATGCACCATCAACGATACGGAGGTGACCACCATCATCATCAACGCAGACAGGGGATCGATCAGGAAACCGATTTCCAGTTTGGTCTGCCCGATGATGCTCCAGGTATAGACGGTACCATCAAAGGTATGACCGTTCAGAACATCCTTAAATACGATCACAGACCCAATCGCTGAAACAGCGACCAGAGCGATCGTTAAAAGATGTGCGCCACGTCGGCTAACCTGGCGTCCGAGAAAACCGGTACCAAACAAGCCTGCAAGAATCGCTCCGACCAAGGGGGCCAGTGCGATGATCAGATATAGAGAAAGCGAGCTAGACATTTTGTTCCGTCTTCCGATCAGCCCTTAAGGCGGTCAAGTTCATCAACATTGATCGTGCTGAGGTTGCGGAACAGCAGCACTAAGATCGCCAAACCGATCGCAGCTTCAGCAGCAGCAACAGTCAGGATGAAAAATACAAATACCTGGCCAGCCGCATCACCATACCAGGTCGAAAAAGCAACGAAATTCATGTTGACCGCTAACAACATTAATTCGATCGACATCAACAGCACGATCAAATTGCGACGATTCAGAAAAATACCGAACACACCGATTGCGAACAACATGGCACCGAGCACCAGAAAGTGCGGCAAGGTCAGCGTCATCATGCTTGATCTCCTGATTTTGCGTTGACAGGTGCCTCGGAAGCCATATCAAGCAAACGAACACGGTCTTTTGCTTTGACTTTTAACGCAGCAGACGGGTTGTTGTATTTCACGTCGCGACGCTTACGCATCGTAAGGGAAATAGCGGCGATCATGCCAACCAGCAACACTACAGCACCGACTTCTACTGCAAAAACGTACTCGGTGTACATCACCTCGCCCAGGGTGCGTGCGTTGTTGTAGCTGTTACCCATATCGACCGCGGGACCGACCTGCCCCCAGCCCGTCGCGAGCACAAAGGACATCTCGAGCACCAGGATTAAACCAACAAGCAAGCCCAGAGGCAGATAGGTTTTAATTTCGGTACGCAGCTGCTCCATTTTGACGTCAAGCATCATGACGACAAACAGGAACAACACCATCACCGCACCCACATAGACGAGGACCAACAACAAGGCGAGGAATTCTGCTCCGAGCAACATCCAGATCATCGATGCATTTGCAAATGCCAGAATGAGATGCAGCACTGCAGTCACTGGACTCGAGGCCGTGATCACGCGAAACGCCGCAATCACAAGTACCAACGCCAGCACGTAAAAAAGAATAGTTGTAAACATAATGTGTATGAGCCCCGATGATCAGCGATAAGGCGCATCGGCTGCGCGATTGCGGGCGATATCATCTTCGTAACGATCGCCCACCGCCAACAACATGTCTTTGGTGAAGTAAAGATCGCCACGCTTTTCGCCGTGGTATTCATGAATCTGCGTTTCTACGATCGAATCGACCGGGCAGCTTTCTTCGCAGAAGCCGCAAAAAATACACTTGGTCAAATCGATGTCGTAACGTGTGGTGCGTCGTGAACCGTCCTCACGCTGCTCAGACTCAATCGTAATCGCCATCGCCGGGCAGACTGCCTCACACAATTTGCATGCAATGCATCGCTCTTCGCCGTTTGGATAACGGCGCAGAGCATGCAAGCCACGAAACCGTGGTGACATGGGTGTCTTTTCCTGCGGATAACGCAACGTAATCTTGCGTCTGAAAACATATTTACCGGTCAGCATCATCCCCTTGAGTAACTCGAGGAGCATGAAACTACCGAAAAAATCCTTGATCGCTTGCATAACTTGCCTTTTTTGCCGTCTTGAGGCGGTCAGTTCCAGATATTCCAGGGCGTCTGCATCCAGATCGCTACCAACACTAACCACACACCTGTCAGAGGAATAAAGATCTTCCAGCCCAGGCGCATGATCTGGTCATACCGATAACGCGGAAACGTAGCGCGGAACCAGATGAAAAGCGAAACCACCACGAAACTTTTAAAACCCAACCATAACCAGCCTGGCACCCAGTTCAGCGGCGCAATGTCAAACGGTGCGGCCCAACCACCCAGGAACAAGATCGACGCCATACATGACAGGAAAATCATGTTGGCGTACTCAGCCAGGAAAAACAGAGCAAACGCTATGCCTGAATACTCAACCATATGACCTGCGACGATTTCTGATTCACCTTCAACCACGTCAAAGGGATGACGGTTGGTTTCCGCCACAATGGAAACCACATAGATCACAAATAATGGCAAGAGCGGCAGCCAGTTCCAGGACATGAAATTAATGCCCTTGTCGGCAAACCAGCCGCGATTCTGAACACTCACAATATCTGACATATTCAGACTGCCAGAAACCAACAGAACAGTCACCAACACAAAACTGATCGCTAACTCATAAGACAACATCTGTGCCGAGGCACGCATTGCCGCGAGAAAAGCATATTTGGAGTTTGATGCCCAGCCAGCGACAATCACGCCATACACACCAATCGATGTGATCGCCATCACATACAACAGACCAGCGTTGACATTGGCCAACACCAGTTCCGGCCCGAAAGGCACGACAGCCCAGGCCGCCAGAGCAGGCATAAGTGTGACAACCGGTGCCAACACAAACAAGATCTTATTTGCCTGACTCGGAATCACGACCTCTTTAGTGAGTAGCTTGAGAACATCAGCATACGGTTGAAGCATACCGCGCCAGCCTACCCGAGTGGGTCCTAAGCGCACGTGCATCGAACCAATCAGCTTACGCTCCCAGAAAGTCAGGCGAGCCACAGCTAGAATGATTGGCACAGCGATGATCAGGATTTTAATCAGGGTCCAGACAACCAGCCAAAGTGTAGGCCCGAGCAACTCGGTACCCATTGTTTCAAGAACGTTCAGCCAATGCTCCATCAGGCACGCTCCACGTTTAGTTGACCAAATGCACTACCCAGCGCTGCTGTTTGTGTAAAACCAGCCGCAATGCGCACCGCACCAGCGGCCAGCGTATTGTCTTGTTCAGCAATTAACTCAACCTGACCCGTAGCAGACTTCACCCGCACTGTCGCACCCAGCTCAATACCCAGACCCGCCATCGTCTGTGCATGCATACGCGCAACAGGTGCACGTGACGCCTGCGACGCTTGCAGAGCCTCGGCACGACGCACCATCGCATCCGTGCGATAAATCGGCACATCCGTGACGCGCTGAAGACCTGAAACTACTTGCGCACTCACGCTAACAGAAGCTTGGATCTGATTCGACAAGCGAGACTGCACGTCACCTGAGAGCACTGAATCACGCACAGACTCTGACGTCTCGTCATCAAAACCCGCCAGATGCATGACATTACCCAGCACGCGCAAGACTTTCCAGGCAGGACGCGTCTGTGCGTGCGGCGTGACGGTGCCTTTAAAGCTCTGTGGCAAACCCTGTGCATTGACAAAAGTACCTGAAGTCTCAGTGAAAGGAGACACTGGCAACATCACATTGGCCCAGTCTTTTGCAGTAGACGCATAAGAGGTCAATGCGACATTGAACTCAGCTGCTTTGAGCGCAGCCAATGCCTGAGCACCGTTATCGGCATCAAGCAGCGGTTCAGCGTGCAACACGATATAAGCCTTTAAAGGCTCTGCCAGCATCGCAGCAGCAGTCTTGCCACCATTTACGGGTACTGCACCAGCAAGGTAACCGCCAACTGTATTTGCACCCGCAGTCAGAAAACCGAGCTTGCCACCAGCGAGTTGCGAGACCAGCTGTGCATTTGCAGCGATGCGTGCAGCATCAGGCGCATTGACCGCTGCGTTGCCCAACAGCACCGAAACTTGCGCGCCAGCAGCCAGACTCTCAGCAATTTTTTGCGCATCCGAGTCAACAGACACGCCAGCCAGCGCAGCAGGAACCTCAACGGATTTCAAGCGGGCCAGCGCCACGGCAACCTGTGCCAGAGTATCTGCAATCGCAGCAGGCAGTACCGTTGCACGCGCTGTCAGTTTGAATAATGGGTCATCGCCGGCAGTATCTATACTCGATACCTGCGTGCCGCCCTTGACGGCCTGGCGCAAGCGCTGTGCCATCAGAGGATGATCTTTACGCAAGAAAGATCCCACCACCAGCACACGATCAAGCGTCCCGAGATCGGCGATATTCATACCGAGCCAAGGTGCGCCACGCAATGCCGCATCAAACGCTGCATCGGTCTGACGAAGACGGAAATCAATATTTTCAGAACCCAGACCGCGTGTTACGCGACCGAGCAAAGCCATTTCCTCGAGGGTCGCATATTCGCTGCTGAGCGCGCCGATGTGTGCTGCACCTGAGTGGTCACGCACGTCCATCAGGCCATGTGCAACGACCTGCAAGGCATCGGACCAAGAGGCTTCGCGCCACTGGCCGTCTTCGCCCTTGACCATGGGTGTGGACAGACGGTCTTCGGATTTCAGGCCCTCGTACGAAAAACGATCGCGGTCGCTGATCCAGCACTCATTGATTTCTTCGTTTTCAAAAGGGACGACTCGCATCACATCGTCACCCTTGACCTGCACAATCAGGTTTGCACCCAGACTGTCGTGTGGTGATACGGTACGTCGACGTGCGAGTTCCCAGGTGCGTGCGTGATAACGGAAAGGCTTTGAAGTCAGTGCGCCGACCGGACAGATGTCGATCATGTTGCCTGACAATTCAGACTCAACCGAACGACCAACAAAGGTCGTGATCTCTGAGTGCTCGCCACGACCAATCATGCCGAGTTCCATGACGCCGGCGACTTCCTGGCCGAAACGCACGCAACGTGTGCAATGAATGCAACGTGACATTTCCTCGGCCGAAACCAGAGGACCTAAGTCTTTATGAAAGACGACCCGTTTTTCTTCTTGATAACGCGAGGTCGATCCACCGTAACCGACGGCCAGATCCTGCAGTTGACACTCACCACCCTGATCGCAAATCGGGCAATCCAGCGGGTGATTGATCAGCAGGAATTCCATCACGCTTTTCTGAGCAGCGACTGCGCGCTCCGAACAGGTGTGAACGACCATACCGTTAGTGGCCGGCGTCGCGCAAGCCGGCATGGCCTTGGGAGCCTTTTCGACCTCGACCAGACACATGCGGCAATTGGCCGCAACGGACAGTTTCTTGTGATAACAGAAATGCGGCACATAGACGCCGAGCTTATGGGCGGCATGCATAACCATGCTGCCCTCTTGCACTTCGACTTTCTTGCCGTCGATGGTTAATTCAACCATAACCTTGTCCAGACCTTAAATATAGGGAGCCACCACACATCGCTTATGCTCGATGTGGTGTGCAAATTCGTCACGGTAATGCTTCAGGAAACCTCGCACTGGCATTGCTGCTGCGTCACCCAGGGCACAAATCGTGCGGCCCATGATGTTGCCTGCAACCGAGTCCAGCAAATCGAGGTCTTCGGGGCGACCCTGACCATGTTCAATACGGTGCACCATGCGATAGAGCCAACCCGTACCTTCACGGCATGGAGTGCACTGACCGCAACTTTCTTCATAATAAAAATACGACAGGCGCAAGAGCGACTTGACCATGCAACGGCTTTCGTCCATCACGATCACCGCACCCGAACCGAGCATTGAACCCGCTTTGGCGATAGCGTCATAGTCCATCGTGGTGTCCATCATGATGTGGCCCGGAATCACCGGCGCACTCGAACCACCAGGAATCACGGCTTTGAGCTTGGCACCATTGCGCATGCCACCCGCCAACTCGAGCAAAGTCGAAAACGGCGTGCCCAAAGGAATTTCGTAATTACCAGGACGCTCTACATCACCCGTAATCGAAAACAGTTTGGTGCCACCGTTGTTAGGCTTACCGACTTCAAGGTAGGCTGGTCCACCATTCCGGATAATCCACGGCACGGCAGCGAATGTTTCCGTGTTGTTAATGGTGGTGGGCTTGCCGTACAGGCCAAAGCTCGCCGGGAAAGGCGGCTTAAAGCGTGGCTGACCTTTTTTGCCTTCAAGCGACTCGAGCAAAGCCGTTTCTTCGCCACAGATATAGGCGCCAAAACCGTGAAAAGCATGTAGCTGAAAATTGAATGTAGATCCGAGAATGTTGTCGCCGAGAAAGCCTGCTTTACGGGCTTCTTCGAGGGCTTCTTCGAAACGCTCGTACACCTCGAAAATTTCGCCGTGTATGTAGTTGTAACCGACCGGAATACCCATCGCGTAGGCAGCAATCGCCATACCTTCGATCACGATGTGCGGATTGAGGCGCAGGATATCGCGATCTTTAAACGTACCGGGCTCGCCCTCGTCCGAGTTACAGACCAAATATTTTTGACCGGGGAACGTACGTGGCATGAAAGACCATTTCAGCCCCGTCGGAAAACCCGCACCGCCACGGCCACGCAAACCAGAGGCTTTCACCTCAGCGATCACGTCTTCCTGGCTCATCCCCTGGGTCAGAATTTTGCGCAGGGCCTCGTAACCACCGCGCTTGATGTAATCCTCGAGACGCCAGTTGCTACCATCCAGACCGTCCATGATCTGAGGCGTGATGTGACGGCCATGCAAGGCCATCGATGTCACCAGGTCGTTACCTGGATTAGCATTCAGACCTTCGGAAAATTTCGACAGGATCGACGCTGTACTCATGCTGCCTCTCCCTTAACGGATGCGGCAAGCTCACCGAGCATGGCATCAATTTTTTCTGCGGCCATGTGCACGCACATGTGTTTGTTATTGACCAGCAAAACCGGAGAATCACCACAGGCGCCCATGCACTCACCTTCAACTAGGGAGAACACACCATCAGCGGTTGTTTCACGAAAACCAATACCCAGTTTTTGCTTGAGGTAATCAGCGGTCTTGACGCCGTCACGTAAAGCGCAAGGCAAATTTGTACAAACCGAGATTTTGAATTTTCCGATTGGCCGCACGTCAAACATGTTGTAGAACGTTGCGTTTTCTTGAACCAGAATTGGAGGCTGTCCGAGATAATCGGCAACATCCTGTATCACCTCGGGTGATACCCAACCCATTTCGTCCTGCGCAATCGTAAGCGACGCCATGATGGCGGACTGCTTTTGATCCGCCGGATACTTGGCGATCTCGCGGTCGATCTTTTTGTAGGCCTGTTCAGAGAGCAGCATGGTTTAAATCCGATAGTAGCGGTCGCTCGCGTTAGCGATCGATCTCGCCGAAAACGATATCCTGGGTACCGATAATGGTGACAGCATCGGCAATCATATGGCCACGCGACATTTCGTCGAGTGCCTGCAAATGCGCAAAACCTGGCGCACGAATTTTTAGTCGGTAAGGTTTGTTGGCACCATCAGATACGATGTAAATACCAAATTCGCCTTTTGGATGCTCAACAGCAGCGTAGGCCTCTCCGGCGGGCACGCTAAAGCCTTCAGTAAAGAGTTTGAAATGGTGAATCAACTCTTCCATGTTGGTTTTCATACCAGTACGGTGCGGTGGCGACACTTTGTGGTTATCGATCATCACTGGGCCTGGGTTGTTACGCAACCACTGGACGCACTGACGAATAATTCGGTTACTTTCACGCATCTCGGCCACACGCACCAGATAACGGTCATAGCAATCGCCATTCACACCAACCGGCACATCAAACTGCAGACGATCGTAGACCTCATAGGGCTGGGTCTTGCGCAAGTCCCAGGCTACGCCTGATCCACGCAGCATCGGGCCGGTAAAACCAAGCGCTTTCGCACGCTCAGGATCTACCACACCAATACCCACCAGACGCTGTTTCCAGATACGGTTGTCCGTCAGCAATGTCTCGTATTCGTCGACCGCAGCAGGGAAACGATTCGTAAAATCCTCGATGAAATCAAGCAGTGAACCTGAACGCGCATCGTTCATCGCTTTGACTTCTTTGGCCGAACGATACTGACTGGATTTGCCGTACTGGGGCATCGAATCAGGCAGGTCGCGATAGACTCCACCAGGACGATAGTAAGCAGCATGCAGGCGAGCACCTGAGACGGCTTCGTAGCAATCCATCAAGTCTTCGCGATCTCGGAAAGCATACAAAAAGATCGCCATCGCACCCACGTCAAGACCATGCGTACCGATCTGCAACAAGTGATTGAGCAGGCGGGTAATTTCGTCGAACATGACGCGGATGTATTGCGCACGCACTGGCGGCGTGACACCCATCATCTTTTCGATCGCCATCACATAGCTATGCTCGTTACACATCATCGACACGTAGTCGAGTCGATCCATGTAAGGCAACGCCTGCAAGAATGTACGGTGCTCGGCTAGTTTTTCGGTGCCACGGTGCAGCAAACCAATATGCGGATCGGCACGCTGAATGACCTCGCCATCCAGCTCAAGTACCAATCGCAGCACACCGTGCGCAGCAGGGTGCTGGGGACCGAAGTTCAGCGTGTAATTTTTAATTTCAGCCATGATTAGCGCCCTACTCCATAACCATCTTCGCGAATCACACGCGGTATGACTTCGCGCGGATCAATCGTGACAGGCTGATACACCACGCGCCCCAATTCAGGGTCATAGCGCATTTCAACGTTACCGTACACAGGGAAATCTTTGCGGAATGGATGACCAATAAATCCATAGTCGGTCAGGATACGACGCAAATCGGGATGACCCTCGAATACGATACCAAACAGATCAAACGCCTCACGCTCAAACCAGTTGACGCTAGGCCAGACATTCATGAGTGAATCAACACAAGGAAAATCATCATTGGCCGCAAAGGTACGCACACGTAAACGCACATTGTTTGCAATCGACAACAAATGAATCACAACCGCGTAACGACCCGCAGGTACGAGCGCAGCCTGCGATGGCTCACCGGTTGTACCTACGCCATATGTTGAGTAGTCCACACCACACACATCGAGACATTGTTCGAACTGCAACTCGTCGCGCAAACGCAGACAGGTTGATTCCCACATATCAGCGGAGACTTCGAGTGTGATTTCGTCGGTGGACAAACTGATACGCACCTGCTCGCCGAGCAGTGCCATCATTTTTTGTTGCAGGTTTTCTAGCCTGGACATGTCTTAAGCCTGATTAGAACAAGGTGTGCGGATCTTACTGAAACTCACATCTCGGAATCTTGAATTAACGAGCGATTGTATTGGTCTGGCGAATTTTGTTTTGCATTTGCAAGAGGCCGTACACAAGCGCCTCTGCTGTCGGCGGACAACCCGGTACGTAAATATCGACCGGGACAATCCGATCACAACCACGCACGACAGAATAGGAGTAATGGTAATAACCACCACCATTTGCGCACGATCCCATCGACAACACCCAGCGAGGCTCTGGCATCTGGTCATACACCTTACGCAGCGCAGGCGCCATTTTGTTACACAAGGTCCCCGCCACGATCATCAGATCAGACTGACGCGGGCTCGGACGAAAAACAATCCCGAACTGATCCAGGTC
>CAIPID010000125.1 GCA_903865015.1 uncultured beta proteobacterium
CGCTTAGGAGGGGCCCAGCCGTTTTCTGAATGCCAGATTGCGTTACACGGTTGATCCTGATCGACCCAGTTGATGGTCTGAATGCTCTCTGTTGATGCTTGAATAGGGGTTTTCGCCTTGGGGGCGGCAGACTTTTTAGTTGGAATCGAATCGGTCATCAGGGGCTCACTTCAGGCTAAATCTTAGGGCCAAAAACGACTTTTCGGCCGAGTTGGGGCAAATACTGTAACGCTGCCGTAAAATAACGCGTTAATTCACGATCAACCCCATCATTTTGCTCTAAAAAGGATTCTTCATGGCTCTCGTCTCCATGCGCCAGCTTCTCGATCATGCCGCCGAGCATGGTTATGGCATCCCCGCTTTTAACGTGAACAACCTCGAACAGGTTCAGGCCATCATGGAAGCGGCCGCGCAGACTGATAGTCCTGTCATCATGCAGGCATCTGCTGGTGCGCGCAAATATGCTGGCGAAGGCTTTTTGAAATACCTGATTCAGGCTGCAGTCGAATCCTACCCACACATCCCTGTCGTCATGCATCAGGATCATGGCCAGTCGCCAAAGATCTGTCAGGGCGCGATCGACCTTGGATTTTCAAGCGTCATGATGGATGGCTCGCTCAAAGAGGACGGCAAGACCATTGCTGATTACGATTACAACGTAGCGGTCACCAAGCAGGTTGTCGACATGGCACACAAACTGGGCGTGACCGTCGAGGGCGAACTTGGTTGCCTGGGCTCACTCGAGACCATGGAAGGCGACAAAGAAGACGGCCACGGCGCAGATGGCAAGCTGACCATGGATCAGTTGCTGACCGATCCTGAGCAGGCTGCTGACTTTGTCCGTCGCACTCAACTCGATGCGCTTGCTATTGCGATCGGCACAAGCCACGGCGCATATAAATTCACACGCAAGCCCACCGGCGATATTCTGTCGATTTCGCGCATCAAAGAAATCAACAAGCGTCTGCCTAATACGCATCTGGTGATGCATGGCAGTTCAAGCGTTCCGCAGGAGCTGCTCGCCGAGATCCGCCAGTTTGGCGGTGACATGAAAGAAACCTACGGCGTACCCGTAGAAGAAATTCAAACAGCGATCAAATATGGCGTGCGCAAGATCAATATCGACACCGATATCCGTCTGGCCATGACCGGCGCGATCCGTCGTTTCTTTGCAGAAAATCCAGGCAAATTCGATCCACGCGAATACCTCAAGCCCGCTCGCGAAGCCGCTAAAGCAATTTGCGTGGCACGTTACCAGCAATTCGGTACCGCCGGACACGCCAGCAAAATCAAAGTCGTGCCGTTGTCAGACGTTGCTGCGCAGTACGCTGCAGGCAAACTGTCACAGGTCGTTCAGTAATACTCTCTCACCGTCGGTGCAGACGTTGCGCGGTCGGTTTGTTATTAAGCGGACTTCAATGTCCGCTTTCACTTTTATAGGTTTGGCTGTGATTCCAACAATCCTTCAGTCCTCTATCCAGTCTTTGCCGTTGCTTGCGCGTGGCAAGGTGCGTGACATGTATGCCGTCGGTGACGACAAGCTGCTCATCGTTGCGACCGATCGTATCTCTGCGTTTGACGTGATTCTCGATGATCCGATTCCCGGTAAAGGACAGGTCCTGAAAGAGCTGACGGATTTCTGGCTCGAAAAGCTCGCGCACATCCTGCCTAACCACTCGACCGGTATCAACCCTGAAGATGTTGTGACACCTGCCGAACGTGAGCAAGTAGTGGGACGCGCGGTGGTTGTTAAAAGGTTGAAACCAATCCTGGTGGAGGCGGTTGCCCGCGGCTATCTGATTGGTTCGGGCTGGAAAGATTATCAGGCGACAGGTTCTGTGTGCGGAATCGCTTTGCCGACAGGTTTGAAGCAAGCAGGTAAATTACCTCAGCCGATTTTCACGCCTGCAGCGAAGGCTGAATTCGGTCTGCACGATGAGAACGTTGATTTCAATCACGTGATCCAGGAAGTCGGTCTGGAGATGGCTGAGCGTATTCGTGATGTCACTTTGCGTTTGTATTCAGAGGCCTCGGCTTTCGCTGCGACCAAGGGCATCATGATTGCAGACACCAAATTTGAATTTGGTCTGGATGCGAGTGGTACGCTGCACCTGATGGACGAGGTGCTGACGCCTGACTCATCACGCTTTTGGCCAGCAGATGGTTACCGCGAAGGCATGAGCCCGCCTTCTTTCGACAAGCAGTTCGTGCGTGACTGGCTTGAGACGCAGGTGTGGGATAAAACCCCGCCCGCCCCAAGACTGCCTGCCGATGTGATTGCCAAGACTGCGGCGAAATATCGCGAAGCTTTGGACCGCCTAACGGCCTGATGATTTTTTTCTGAAGTACGTGCGCGCAGTGATGGTGTACGTTCCTATTTTTTGATTTTTATTTATCTACGGGGCTTTGCATGTCCTCTTCAACAGTTTCTGCATCAACAAGTTCGGACAAACCGATCGTCGGCGTCATCATGGGCTC
>CAIPID010000126.1 GCA_903865015.1 uncultured beta proteobacterium
GCAGCAAATCTCCATCGAAGCCGCGCAACCAAAACTGGATCTGGGCGTACTGAGCGATCTGGCCGGAAAAAAAATCATGCTCGGCGTTTTGGATTTAGGTACACATGCAATCGAAACCCCAGAGCAAGTTGCTGACCGTATTCGTGCTGGATTGAAATTTGTTCGTGCCGAAAACCTGATCCCCGCCCCTGATTGTGGGATGAAGTACATGCCTCGCGAGGTGGCGTTTGGAAAACTTGCCGCTCTGGCGCAGGGTGCGAAACTAGTCCGTCGCGAACTCTCGAAATAAAAATCACACTAGGGATATCCATTACTTTTAGCTGTTTCAGCACATTTAGGGTCTGTAAAGCAGCGATGAGACGTTGACAGGCATCAGGCGGGTCAGTAGTCTTTTTCCATGCGCACACAATCACTCGAAGATTTCTGCAACTGGATCGAACAAACTCCACTGAGCGTCAGTATTCAGTCAACGCCGTGGGTTGTCCCAACCGTTCAGACCATTCACATTCTGGCCATCGCTGCACTACTTATTTCCGCAGTAATGATCAACCTGCAGATACTGAGCAACTCTGGCGCTGATCAACCGTTATCTCGGGTGTTTACTCGCTATGTAAAGATCATTTGGTTAGCGCTACCTATACTTTTCATCAGTGGCGTATTGTTGATAACAGGTGAACCCGCGCGATCCCTTGCCAATGATGTCTTTCAAATAAAAATGTTCCTGCTCGCGTGCGCAATCATCATCACGCTTGTTTTACAAAAACGCTTATCTGACGATAGCCTCTATTGGGAAAGTACCCCACCCAGGCGTCAGGCCGCTCGGTTCCTGGCCATCATCTCAACTGTCTGCTGGCTCGCTATTATTTGCGCAGGCCGCTGGATCGCCTACACATACAGCTAGTAAGGAATACCGATGGAATTTGATGCGTTGTTTAAATGGCTCTACAACACGACGCTGGCTGTCACGATTCGCGAAAATGATTCGCTTTTCCCCTGGATTGAATCGATTCATGTCATCGCAATCGCCTTAGTCATCGGCTCAATTGCAATTGTTGATCTTCGACTGCTGGGGATAGCTTCGCTAGAACGGGCGGTGAGTCGGGTCGCACACCAGACGTTACCACTGACCTGGATCGCTTTTATAGTTGCTGCAATCTCGGGGTTGATTCTATTTACCTCCAATGCGCTCGCGTATGCGCATAATTTTTATTTTCAAGGCAAGATGTTGCTGTTGGTCCTGGCAGGCTTGAACATGCTGGTTTTTCAGTTTGGGATTTATACCTCTGTTGCAAAATGGGATCTTGCGCAACGAACACCTTTTGCTGCGCGTATTGCAGGGGCACTGTCACTATTATTTTGGACCACAGTGATCGTATTTGGTCGTTGGATTGGCTTCACATTACTCCCAACACTTGGGAGTTAAGCGCCAAGTTAAATGAGTACAAGCTTTGCGTAGTTGGTATTCCCTTCACCATAAAAACCAGTCAAACTGGAGACAAATATGCTTTCAAAAGCAAGACACTGGGTCGCGGCAGGCCTGACCTTACTCAGCCTGACATCCGTAGCGCAGCAACCTAAAGACATCATCAATCCCGCACCAACAGCAAAAGACTGGGCAGATATTGCCAAACTCCCGGATTGGTCAGGTGTCTGGAATCCATTTATTTCGGATCAGGACAAACAAGCTAAAACCAACCAACCGCCATGGAAGCCACAGGCGGCTGAACTCATTAAATTTCAGCTTGCTGAAGAAAAATCCGGCAGACCACCACCACTATTTGTGAATTGCCTGCCTGAAGCCATGCCTGCATGGATGCTGATCACCCACAATGCGATGGAGATCCTGTTCACACCAGGTCGCGTGACGATGCTGGGCGAGTCGGACGGTAATCGGCTGCGTCGCATCTATACCGATGGACGCCCGCATCCGGAAGATCCGGACCCAACCTTTCACGGCCATTCTATTGGCCACTGGGAAGGTGACACACTCGTAGTCGATACGATCGGCATCATGCCGCAAGCCTGGCTCGCCATTAGCGAGGCTGCGGGAGTCCCAAACAATGGAGACATGAAAATTACAGAGCGTATCCGTTTGGCAGAAAAAGACGTATTGCATGATGAGATCGAAATCACTGCACCAAATATTTTGACCGCCCCCTGGAAAACAACCCGCGTCTTTTTCAGGCAACGCGCGCGTAAATTCGATATCGTTGAAGGTGTCTGCCTCGAGGGCTACAACGCCCCCGGCAAAGACAAATACGGTAACGATATTTTTGTGCCAGTGCAGCACGATGTGGGCGGCAATCGGCTCCCACCCAAATAAACAAACTCTCGGTACGTCTGGATCGTATTGATACAGACGTCATTCACGTCATGTAAGGATAAAAATGAATACCCTCATTAAAAAATTGCTCGCCATTGCTGCTGCAATATCTGCAAGCTTCGTTGCGGCTACAGCATTTGCCCATCATTCAACCACCATGTTTGATCATGCGACAAGCGTGACGATCGTCGGCGAAGTACGCGAGGTGCAATGGACCAATCCTCACGTCGCCATCTTTATCTATGGTGTGACCAAAGAAGGCGAGCCGCCCGCTTTATGGTTAATGGAAATGACCAGCCCAGGCAATCTGGTGCGCGCAGGTGGTTGGACACGTAATGCGATTAAGAAGGGCGATAAAGTGACCGTAAATTTCAGCCCGTTGCGTAACGGTGAGAAAGGTGGCGCGTTGAAAAAAATCACCGTTGCAGAGTCTGGCAAGGTCTTGACTGCGGATATCCGTGCGCAAGAACGCCCTAATTTGCAAGAAGAGACAAGCAAATAATAAGCAAGATCATCCGGAGACAACATGCAAATCGATCGTCGTGAATTTATCAAAACAACTGCCGCGTTAGCTGCAGGCTCTGCAACTGGCCTTGGTATTTCAAACAGTGCTTATGCACAAAACACAATGAAACAAACTGAAGATGCTTTGATTAAATCCGCTATTGCAGCTGGGGATGTCCCAGGAGCAATCGCGGCGGTGACAAGCTCTGACAAAGTACTATACGAAGGAGCATTTGGCGAGCGTGTATTGGGGCAAGGTGCGCCAATGACAATGGATACGGTCGTGTGGCTGGCCTCGATGACCAAGCCGATTGTCGGTGCTGCAGCGATGAAACTTGTCGAACAAGGTAAGTTGAGCCTGGACGAACCGGTCTCTAAATGGTTACCGCAATTAGGTAACGTCAAAGTGCTGGCTGGCTGGGACGCCCAAGGCCAAGCGATTTTACGTGCACCAAAAAGTGCCATCACGCTGCGTCATTTATTAACCCATACCGCTGGATTTACCTACGATATATGGAACCCGGACATGGCGAAATATATGAAGACGTTAAATATCCCTCGGGCTGGTTCGGGTAAAAAAGCAGGTCTTGATATTCCTCTGTCATTTGACCCAGGTACTCAGTGGGAATACGGTATCAATCTCGATTGGGCAGGTCAGGTTATCGAGGCTGCAAGCGGTATGAAGCTGGGTGAATACATTCAGAAAAACATCACCGACCCGCTAGGTATGAATAGTACGTCCTTTAAGATTTCACCTGATATGCGCGCACGCATGGCAAAGGTTCATCAAAGAGGCGAAGACGGCAATCTGACGGTCACACAAAACGAAACCAATCAAAATCCGGAATTCGAACCAGGTGGCGGAGGTATGTATTCAACCGCAAATGACTACGTTAAATTCATGCGAATGATTCTTAACAAAGGCCAGGGCAACAACCAACAAATACTCAAGCCCGAGACCGTTGCCCTGATGTCTCAAAATGCCATGGGTTTATTGCGCGTGAAAATGTTACCGACGCAAAACAAAGGGGCATCGCTGGACGCAGAGTTTTTCCCAGGTGTGCCAAAAACCTGGGGGTTGAGTTTCATGATTAACGAGGCCGTGGCACCAACCGGTCGGTCTGCCGGCAGTCTGGCTTGGGCGGGATTAGCCAACACTTTTTTCTGGATTGATCCTAAAAAAGATGTAGCGGGCCTTATTTTTATGCAAGTACTGCCTTTCGTTGATCAAAAAGCCTTGAATCTTTTTACAAACTTCGAAAAAACTGCATATACGTCGCTCGGTTGAGTTTGGTGGGAAATACAAGCAATTAATTTTTATTCACTGTCTAAGTCGTCTGGAGAGGCCAACAACCCTCTCCATGACGATCATCATGATCAGTGTAAAAATGATGATCACACCAGAGAGCGCGGCAATGGTCACATCCAGACGACCCTCAAGATCTTGCCACATACGGATAGGCAGCATGTCTGTGCGCGCATCTCTCAGGAATAAGGATACAGGCACATTATCAAATGAAGACATGAATGCGATAAATGCTCCCGCCATAATGCCAGGACGAATCAGCCGCAACGTAACGTAGCGAAAACTATAAAACCTTGATGCGCCCAAACTTGCTGAGCTCTCCAGCAAGGCAGACTCCATCTGCGCAAGGGCTGCCGAAGTTGTTCTGATGACATATGGCACGCACACAGCGGTATGACCGATGATTAAAGTCGTAATCGACGTGGACCAGCCCACGGCACTGAAGGTCATCAGCGCGGCGAAACCAAATGCGAGCGCAGGCAGCACGAGTGGGGACATGAATAGCGAATCAAAAGCACGCACGTTTATTCGTGACCGGGGGCTGTGGCGGATAGAACAGACGCTCGAGCTCATCGTCGTCCATACCATCTGGTAACGGATAACTGAGCCCTGCGGCCTGGGCTCGAATGATGTACTCGCCGATGGTGGTGGGTGATGCGCCAATTGTTTCGGCGATCAGTCTTCGTGAGCGGTTTTGCTCAAAGTACAGCCGCAAGACTTCCTTGATGCGACGCATGGATAACCTCTTGTTGGCCATATATTCCTCCGGAAAAACCAAAGGATGACATGGCGGTTATCCCGCTCAACTCGCTAGCTCAGAGGTGTCCAGTTTGCTCTGGAATCAGTGTCCAGTTTGCCGTGGACTGGCCGATCAGTTTGCTCTGGACTGGCTGTCCAGTTTGCCGTGGACTGCGTGTCCAGTTTGGTCTGGAAAACGCAAGCCTTTCCAAAACCACCCAATAGCGCACAGCGAGCATTGGAAAAATATATCCAAACTTTGACCGCAATGTTGATGACGTCGCTGTCGCGTGGTCAATCACCTATGGAATCAAAACTCAATTCATTTAGCTTGCCACTGCATGAACTTGCCAATAAGGGCGGTCAGATTGGTCGAAAGAAAACTCGTCTACACGCTTGGCAGCGCAATACTGGTCACGATGGAGCTGGCTTCAACGGGCTCATCCATGGATGATACTTGTCCCGCATCATAGGCATTGTCCACGAGCGCAGAGAATCCCAGATATTGCGCCATTCGCTGGCGATTGAGCGGCCAGCTTGTCCCGTTGAGTACGGTTGTTCCCATAGGTGAACGGTCGATCCGTGCGTAGGCTTCGCGAATGCGCTGCGCATCTCGTTCCAGTCCTGCCGCCTGGCCTAGCAGGTAATGGCCATAACTATTAGGCTGCGCGGCTACACCATTTGTATAGTTGGGAACAATCGTATCGCGATGCTTTTCGGCTAATTTCACCAGAGTAAGCGATGTCTTGTTCAGCTGGTCAGCGAGTTTCAACATGTCATCGCGCAAAATGGCTGCGCGGTAAGTCGCATGCATATCCTGGCTGGAACGTCCGGCGTGTAAAAACGTGACCTCAGGGCCGCCCGCCTGGATCAGCAGGGGTTCAAAAGTAATAACCGTTGAAGCACGTTTTGCACCAGGCTGGCTGGCGTCATGGATAACCTTGACGATGCCCCCGCCGATCCCTGGCGCCAGGGATTTGTCGAGCAAGCCCTCTTCGGTGTTGATTACCAGGCTGGCCTTGTTGATTTCGGCCAACCAGAAAAACTCATCACGCACAGGCGATTGCTGCGCAGCGGCACAATTCAAAGACGCTGCAATTAACAACGCAAAGGTGGAACGATGCAAGATCATGGGCAACCAGTTTTGATTCTGAGGAGATAGAGCGGCCAGTTTATCAGTCGGGAAAGCCACAGACCAAAAGTGGCATTTACCTGATTTTTAATTTTTTACATGCGCAGGCACAACGACCGATGTCATTGGGCGCCTCTATGCACAAAAGCTGGGTGAGGTCCTAGGGCAGACGGTGATCGTGAATAACAAAGCGGGCGCGGGAGGAAATATCGCGGCAGAATATATCGCACGCGCTGCACCTGATGGCTACTCCTGTGCCAACCGCCCAATCTGAGGCAAGTGAGGTGCGGCTGGTTGATACGTAGACTCGATGTACTCTGTTAAAATTTCTCACTAATGAAAAAAATATCTGCCACCTGCAAATCATGGATCATTGTATTCATGCTGCTCTGCCTCTTAGCGTGGCAGATTTTAGGTAGTACGCATTTTCATACTTCAGGTACAGATTCCCAACTCTGTGAAACGTGTATGCTGATTGCGGGCAGCCCTACTCTGGATGCACCGCCCAAAATCCCTTTATTTCTCATTCCAGTCGTACTTTTTTTTGTTTACTTGTTAGCTTTAGGTAAGCAGAATTTCTTTTCGACACAGCATTTCAAACGCACTCCCCCCTCGCACGCCCCGCCTGCACTCTAATAATTAAAAAAACTCAGAGAGCTATTTCTGAGGTGCTTGTTTGTCATGTGTCAAGACAACTAGCGCCTTCGATTTTTATGGGATTGCCATGGTTATATTTCGTTTATTGGGTAATGATTTACTCAACACGCTCACCTTGTTACGTCGAGTTTTAATCTCGTGCCTCTTTTTGCTGCATGTCACTCTGGCCGTTGCACAACCTGCACTTTCAGAGGTCTCCAATTCAATAGAGTCATACCCCCAAATTCATTTTGGTATGCAATCGACGTATGTTGGTAACAAACACCCCTCTTTCGATGATCCTTACAACGGACCGTCCAGTTTATATAGCGGCAATGAATCAGGCTATACCTTTACCGGCACCGTCTATGTAGGGTTTCGTCCCTGGAAAGGCACGGAATTTTGGGCAGATCCTGAGACTGCCTCAGGAGTCCCTTTTTCTAATTTGCTTGGTGTCGCTGGGGTCTATAACGGTGAAGCACAAAAAGGTGCCTTTACCAGCCCTATTGTGTATACCGGCCGAGCATTTATAAGGCAAACCTTTGGCTTGGGTGGCGAGCAAGTGACGCCCGATCTCGAATACAACACGTTTGGTGATACGGTTGCTGCCCGCAGAATCGTATTTACCGCGGGGCTCTATTCCATCACTGACATCTTTGATCGCAATACCTTTGGTCATGATCCTAAAAAAGATTTTTTAAATTGGTCAATTATGGATTGGGGCGCATGGGATATGCCTGCGAATGCGCTTGGCTACACACGCGGTATAACGAGTGAGTTTTATTGGGATGACTGGGCGTTACGCTTGTCTAGAAACATGATGCCAATCGAATCAAATGGCTTGTATCTAACCACTAACATGTTTCAATCGTATGCCGATACAGCAGAAATTCAGCATAATTATTCTTTATTTGGACAAGCTGGAATAATCCGTGCCATGGCTTTCCGCAATCAGGCCAGTTTCGGTAATTATGCTGATGCTTTAAATTATTCGCAGGTTGACGGCAGTACCCCGGATATTGCGAATGTCCGCACGCCACAATCGAAGTACGGCTTTGGTTTAAATCTGGAGCAATATGTCACGAAAGAGATCGGCATTTTTGGCAGATTGAGCTGGAATAACGGCGCGACCGAGGCTTACTCATTCACAGATATTAATAACTCTGTTTCAGGAGGTGTTTCTGTCAATGGCGCACTGTGGAACCGGGCTGGTGACACAATTGGGATTGGGTTCGCATCCAATGGCATATCGAGTAGTAATCAATCCTACCTTTCAGCGGGTGGCTCTGATTTCTTTTGTGGAGATAGTCAGTTGAACTATCAGCGTGAAAATATTGGAGAGATCTATTACAGCGCGCAACTCACGCCATTTTTATGGCTGACGGCTGACTACCAGCGCATCGCAAATCCTTGCTATAACGCGGATCGCGGACCGGTAAATGTGTATTCATTACGTGCGCATATTCAGTTTTAATGCAATGAAGTAGGATCTATGTGATTCATTGCAAATTAACGGACATGGGGCTTTTGGTGGGCGGTACAAGTTTCGAACTTGTGACCCCTGCCGTGTGAAGGCAGTGCTCTACCACTGAGCTAACCGCCCAATCTGAGGCGCGCATGTTGCGGCTGATTGGAATGTAGAAATCAATCTACGGGGCGAATTATACACACTCAGCTTGCTGGTCCTCGCTGCGAAGGACACAGGGACAAGAAAAAAGCTGCGGCGAGGATTGGCTCCAAGGCCCAGTTGAACGCCA
>CAIPID010000127.1 GCA_903865015.1 uncultured beta proteobacterium
GGGCACATTACCCACTAAACCAAGGGACTCACGCGCTAAAAATGCCGTGGTCCAGAGGCTTGCACCGGTCAGGATCGGACCAACTGAAATTAATGCCCAGTACACCAGCAGTCGCTGACTGGCAGGGCGTTGGCGGCTGACATGCCATATGTCGTTTAGTGCAGACTCTACCGACATAATCAGCAGCATGACAGTGAGAATGAGAAATCCACCGCCAATCGCGGTTAATCGTGACGCCTGGGTTGCAAACTCGTTGAGATATTTCATGATGTTGTCTGAAATCGCCGGAGGCATCAGGCTGTTGATCATGAAATCCTGCAGCGCGTCGCTATATTCTTTAAATAAGGGAAATGCAGTGAATAAAGAAAGCACGACAGCAAGCAGGGGTACGATTGCGAGTACGGTCGAGAAAGTCAGGCTAGAGGCCAGCTGGATGATTTTTTCTTGGCCTAAACGCGCCCATATAAAGGCGAGGATGTCGAGATATCCCGCCGTGTTCGATGGTTTTGTCGCGATAGGCAATGACTCAGCCTTATGATCTTGCATGGAATTCCCCTCACTATGCAGGCGATAATAGCAGCATGAACCAATCTACTTTAGCCATTAAACCTCCCGTACTCAATGTTTTGCTGCAGCGCAGTGCGCTTTTAAGCTTGCTTGGGTTGATCGTACTTTGTGTTTTATGGGAAACCTGGCTCGCCCCGCTGCGCGCCGGTGGGACGCTGCTATTTATGAAGGCCTTACCACTTGCCTTTGCTGTGCGAGGCGTTGCCCGAGCCAGTCTTTATACGATTCAGTGGGCTTCGATGCTTGTGCTTTTATATTTGATGGAAGGTGTTGTGCGCGTCATGTCCGACCCGGCTGGACCTTCAATCACTCTTGCCTGGCTAGAAATCGTATTGTCGAGCATTTTTTTTCTAGCTGCGATTTTATATGTGCGACCTGCCAAGCGGGCTGCAAAACTCGCTAAAAAGATCGGTCTTTCGGGCGCCACCACAGGTACAACCTCAGGCAGCACTGCAGGCGCCTCTGCAGGCACCTCCGCAGGAAGTAATACATGATTACCTACGATCGTTTTGATGACATTCCAAAACTGAATTCATTCGCCGCACTTGGTACCGCTTTTTATACGCGTTTGCCTACCACACCACTCAATCAGCCTGCGTTATTGCATGTGAATACAGATGCCGCTGAGCTCCTCGGATTATCCGCTCAAGCGATATCCGAGCTAGCTTTTCTAGACGTCGTGAGTGGGACATCTCCTTTGCCGGGTGGCGATACGCTTGCGGCAGTATATAGCGGGCATCAGTTTGGGCATTGGGCGGGTCAGCTCGGTGATGGTCGTGCACACTTGCTCGGTGAGCTCAAAGGGCCTGAAGGGAATTGGGAGCTTCAGTTAAAAGGCGCAGGGATGACCCCATACTCGCGCATGGGCGATGGTCGTGCGGTCCTGAGATCTTCGGTCAGAGAATATTTAGCCAGTGTGGCGATGCATGGTCTGGGTATCCCAACTACACGTGCGCTTTCTCTCGTTACAGCTAAAAATCCTGTCATGAGAGAAACAGTCGAAACCGCTGCAGTCGTTGCGCGTATGGCACCAAGTTTTATCCGGTTTGGGTCGTTTCAGCACTGGGCAGCAGGCAAGCAGCCGGATAAGCTGCGTCAATTGGCTGACTATGTGATTGCGCGTTTTTATCCTGAGTGTTTAACATCAGTTAATCCATATATTGCTTTGCTTGAGTGTGTGGTCAAGCGCACTGCAGAGTTAATGGCGGGTTGGCAGGTGGTCGGGTTTTGTCATGGGGTCATGAATACTGACAACATGTCTATCCTCGGCTTGACGCTGGATTACGGTCCATATGGTTTTATGGATGGCTTTGATGCACGCCATATCTGTAATCACACAGATACCAATGGACGTTATGCCTGGCATGCACAACCCGCAGTCGCACATTGGAATCTCTACCAGCTGGCTAATAGTCTGCATGCGATCGTGCCGGATGCCAATGCATTACGCGCAGCCCTTGATCAGTTTGAACCCACTTTTCTTGATGCCATGCAAAAACGCATGATGGACAAACTTGGGTTAAGTGACTGGCAGGAGGGCGACGAGACCTTAGTTGATGACTTGTGGAGTCTGATGCAGGCCAGCCACGCTGACTTTACTCTCACTTTCAGGCACTTGGCTTATGCGCCGGGCTTAGCCGATGTTGAAAACGCTATCGTCACTCAGCTGCAAATAGAAACTGACCTTGGTCACACCGTACATTCCGGTCTGATGCCTTTTATTGATTTATTCATAGATAGAGATGCAGCCGAATTATGGCTGGAGCGATATCGACAAAGAATTTTACGTAGTTCCGGCAGACCGGATCTCAACAGGATTCAGACCATGCTGGCCGCTAATCCGCTTTATGTGCTGAGAAATCACCTCGCTCAAGCGGCTATTGAGGCCGCTCAACAGGGCGATGTATCAGAAATTGAAAACCTGATGACCGTATTACGTCAGCCATTTGTTGCACATGCTGGGATGGACACCTATGCCGCTTTACCTCCGGCCTGGGCGAGTCATATTGAGGTGAGTTGTTCTTCATAGTCAGTGCAAATCACCTACTGATGCAATAATATTGACTTCAATTCTTTTTCGACGGCTAGGCTATGTCAGGCAATACACTCGGTACTCTTTTTTGCGTCACCAATTTTGGTGAATCCCATGGCCCGGCGATCGGCTGTGTTGTGGATGGCTGCCCTCCAGGCTTGTCATTGACCGAGGCCGATATCCAGATTGATCTGGATCGTCGCCGTCCAGGGACTTCACGTCATGTGACCCAACGCCAGGAAACCGATCAGGTTGAGATTCTCTCGGGTGTCTACCAGGGCAAAACCACTGGTACGCCAATTGCACTGCTGATTCGCAATGCGGATGCGCGCAGTAAAGATTACAGCGCGATCGCGGACACGTTTCGTCCTGGTCATGCAGATATTGCATATTTTAAAAAGTACGGTGAAAGAGACCCGCGCGGTGGTGGCCGGTCTTCTGCGCGTCTGACTGCACCGACCGTTGCGGCCGGCGCGATTGCAAAAAAATGGCTCCATGAGAAATACGGGACGGTTGTGCGTGGCTATATGAGTCAGTTGGGGCCTGTGCCGATGCCATTTCTGAGCTGGGATCATGTCGCCAACAACCCGTTTTTTTCAGCAAATGACGCGGTCGTTCCTGAGCTTGAGTCCTATATGGATCAGCTACGCAAGGATGGTGATTCGGTGGGTGCCCGCATCGAGGTGGTTGCTGAGCATCTCCCCGCAGGCTGGGGGGAGCCCATCTATGATCGTCTGGATGCCGATATTGCACATGCGATGATGGGCTTGAATGCAGTGAAAGGCGTCGAAATTGGTGCAGGATTTCACAGCGTTGAGCAGCGTGGCTCCGAGCACGGCGATGAAATCACCCCTGAGGGATTCTTAACTAATCATTCTGGTGGGATTCTGGGTGGGATATCAACCGGGCAGCCAGTTACGGTGAGTCTTGCGATCAAACCGACTTCGAGTATCCGTATTGAGCGTAGATCAGTTGATCGCGCCGGCAATCCTGTCATGGTTCAGACCTTAGGTCGTCATGACCCTTGTGTGGGCATTCGTGCGACACCCATTGCTGAGGCATTGCTGGCCATTATTCTTGCCGATCATGCCTTGCGACATCGTGCGCAGTGCGGTGAGCCAGTCGCTTAATTCCACCCGAATTATTCCCGCGTTGCAGCATTTTTAGCTGTGCGTAATGCTCTCGCCGCGCTATGGCATAATCGAGAGCTATCCCTTTTACACGTGTGTTAGGCAGATCCTGCGTCATGAAAAAAACTCTATAC
>CAIPID010000128.1 GCA_903865015.1 uncultured beta proteobacterium
ACATTGCTGGCACGTCCGTTGTGCACACTCCCAATAACGATTTCTGACAGACGGCTCGTGCGTGCCAGCACAAGAGCGTAAAGTCCCATTAGGACACTCGCCTGAGTGAGGCCATGGCTACGTGCAAATTGTTCGAATTGATCGTTCAGTGCTTGATCAAACGTAAAGTAGAGAGCACCCGTGCCGATTTGCTGAACCGAGGGCGTCGGCAACTGCAACCGACTCGGCTCGGTCAGTTCGTCTAAATGCTGTTTCCAGTAACTGCGTGCTGCATCCTGATCCTGACGGGCGAGCCATTGCAGATGCTCTTGCCAGGCAAAGGGACGCACGAGCTTTTCAGGTAGTCCGCGCACATCACAGTCATAGATATGAGCAAGCTCGCGCATGAGGATGGGCAACGACCATCCGTCCAGTATCAAGTGATGTTTTGAAATCAGAATGGCTGATTTGTGATCGCCGAGATCGCCGATACGCAGACGAACAAGTGGCTGATGTTCAAAATTAAAGCCTTCTTTCAGATCGATTGCCTGGATCTGGGCCAAACGCTGATCGTAATCACCCGTGAGCTCGACCGTCATATCGTCACAGGCGGAATCACCTCGGATTATTCCGAGGCCTGGCGCGATATCGGCTGGAGCAAGTACCAGACGCAAAATTGAATGACGTTTAATGACCCGTGCCCATGCGCGCTGCATGGCTGGCGTATCGAGTTTGCCTTCTACGATCAGGATGATTTGAATATGGTAAGGATCGTCGATGCCCTCGGCGCGCGCCATACTTTCAAAAGCAAGGCCTTGTTGCGATGGAGTCAGAGGGACAATATCCTGTAGATCAGGATATTGCAGCATTAACTGATCGAGCAGACTTTGATCCAGAGGACAGGTTTGATCCGCGGTATGGAACACGAGCGGATAGTCAGAGGGGGTATGTGTATTTGCAAACTGAGCGTGCAAGCAATGTTCAGTGACAGCGTTGAGCATGGTTTCAAAGCTCAGTACCAATTGCTCCATAGACGCTAGCGAGTAAGCTGCCTTGCAGAAATTCAAATCAAAATGCATCGAACCATTTGATTGAATGACGGCATTGATTTCTATCAAATGTAAACGCTGTCTATCTGGCGCATCTTGTGACGTGCTCGCATAGCCCTCGGCTAGTTGCCACTGATCTGCGTTTGATAATTTTTTATCAACACGTCCCAGATAGTTAAAGACGAGCTGTGGAGCAGGGCTTTGCGATTGTGCAATCTTGCTTGTTTGATCAAGGTAGCGCAAAACGCCATAACCCAATCCTTTGTCTGGCATGGCACGTAAACGTTCTTTGACGCGACGGATGGCATGTCCAGCACTTTGCTGGTCCCGCAGATTCAGATCACCGACTTCGAGTCGCAAAGGAAACAAGCTGGTCAGCCAGCCGACGGTCTGAGACAGATCCGCGTCCGTTTCCCGACCGTGGCCTTCGAGCGCGATGACGATATCGCCAATTTCCTGACTATATTGGCGCAAACTCCACTGTCGCAGAGCCAGGCCAAGTGCGGCCAGCAATACATCGTTTATGCCGCCGTGGTAGGTCGCTTGGGCACGTGTCAGTTGTTCTGTCTGGGCTGTGCTTAATTGCCCTTTGACCGTCATGACGGACTGATGTGTATTGGCTTCTGGCGCTATAAGATGGTCTTGGGGCAGGACGTCTGTCCCCTCTGACTGTGACCGCCAAAGATCCTCTTCAGTGCGACGTTTCCCGCTTTGACCTTCAGAGGATAACGCTTGTGCCCATGCCCGCAACGACATGGTTCTTTCGGGTAATGCTGCGGTTGCGTCAGAGGTCAGTATTTTTAAATCGTCGAGCAATATTCTCCACGACACACCATCTATGACAAAGTGATGTAGCGTTAATACAAGTAAAGAGGGCAGGTTATTTCTTTTTACCCATAGTGCGGCGATCATTGAGCCTGGTTGCTGCGGTGCCAATTTTGTACTGAGCGCATCAATTGCGCGATGCAAGACGCGCTCTGCGTCAGAGGCAGCATAGTCACTTAGGTCAAGGACCTCGGGTTTAGGAACTGGCGTGGAATCAACAGGATCAATAATAAATTTTGTGTGAGTGCCTTGACCTTCCGTACGTAAGCGCAATGCACCGTGATGTTTGAACAAGGCGGACAACGCAGTGCAGGCCGAAGCATAGGTTACATGCGCAGGTGCTTGCAGACAAACAGTTTGATTAAACCGGTCAATAGACTCATTGAAACTCAGATATTCAAGATAAATGGGTAAAGCAGGGACTTCGCCATCAACGACCCAAACATCGGTCGGCGCTTCAGATAAAACTTGTTTAAGAACGGTGCCGAGAGAGGCGGGACTTTGATTTTTAAAAATATCCCGGACATTAATAATGTAGCCATGCGCGCGCGTCCGACTGACAAGTCGAATCGCTGAAATACTGTCGCCGCCGAGGGCAAAGAAGCCATCATCGATGCCGACCTGCTGGGCGCCGGTGATTTGCGCAAAGAGCGTGCACAGTAGCGCTTCGGCCTCGTTGCGTGGCGCGCGATAATCCTCGGTGCTGCTTTGCATCACCGGATCGGGCAGTGCGCGTCGATCGAGTTTGCCATTGGCGCTCAAGGGTAACGCATCGATCGTGACAAAGTAGGCCGGCACCATGTACTCGGGCAAGGTGCTGAGCAGCGCCGTGCGCAGATCGATGGTCTGCGGCACAGGCTGTCCCGCGCGCGCAACCAGATAGGCGACCAGTCGCTGATCACCCTGAATCATCCGGGTGATGACAGCAGCCTGCGCGAGACTTGAATTTTGCGCGAGCAACGAGGCCTCGATCTCGCCCAGCTCAATCCGATAGCCACGGACCTTGACTTGGTCATCGGCGCGGCCCAGATACTCGATCGCACCATCCTCGCGTCGGCGCGCCAGATCGCCCGTGCGGTACATGCGTGCACCTGGCAGGCCAAAGGGGCAGGCAACAAAACGCTCTGCGCTCAGACCACTGCGTCCGAGATAGCCGCGCGCCAGATTCGTGCCGGCGATGTAGAGTTCGCCCACCACACCATGGGGCAGAGGCTCGAGCATGCTGTCCAGGATATATAGCTGCGTGTTCCAGATCGGGTGGCCGATGGGCGGCGTACGCGTGCCGTCCTGTTCGCTGCAAGGCCAGACCGAGACGTCGATCGCGGCTTCGGTCGGGCCATAGAGGTTCCAGAGCCGGGTTTGCGGCAATCGCGCAAAGGTCTGCGCCTGGACTGCGCCACTCAACGCCTCGCCACTGGTGACGATTTGTTTGATGGAGCGGCATGCTCCGGGCGCAAGCGTTTCGAGAAACACCGCCAGCATGGAGGGCACAAAGTGCAACACGCTGACCTGATGCTGTTCAATGACGGACTGCAGGTAAGCGGGGTCTTTCTGCCCCTCCGGGCGAGCGATGACCAGTGCCGCACCCGTCATGAGCGGCAGGAACCATTCCCAGACTGCGACGTCAAAGCCGATCGCTGTTTTTTGTAAAACGCGGTCGTGCGTCTGCAGATGCATGGTGTCCTGCATCCAGACCAAACGGTTAACGACTGCCTGATGAGTATTGCCTGCGCCTTTAGGGGTGCCGGTCGAGCCAGAGGTGTAGATCAGGTAGGCGAGATGTTCGGGCAATAGTGGCTGCACACGCTCCTGGTCGGAAATCGCCATTGCGGGCAGGGTTGCCAGTTCGCGGTGGACGTGCGTATCGGACAGATCAAGCCAAGCAGGCAATGCGTCACCCGATGCATCGCCAAGTGCCTGGATGCGTGCGTGCGTGCTCAGCAGTAAGCGCACTTTGCTGTCTGTCAGCATGAACTGCAAGCGTGAGGCCGGGTGGTCGGGATCGAGTGGCAGGTAGGCTGCGCCGGCTTTGAGCACAGCCAGCATAGCCACAATCATCTGCGGCGAACGATCCAGCAAAATAGCCACGATCTGATCCGCACCGATGCCTTGGCGCAGGAGGTGGCGTGCAAGCTGATTGGATTGCGCATCGAGCTCGGCAAAGCTCAGGCTCGCGGGCGCGCCAGAGTGTGACTCAAAAATAAGCGCGGCTTCATCTGGAGTCGCAGCGCGCTGGGCGGCAAACAGGTCCGCCATGTTGTAAGGCTGAGCAGATAAATCCACCTGCGCCCCGCAAGACTCAGCGAGCACTGCGCTGCGTTGCGCGGGATCCAGCAGAGATATATTTGCAACACTGTCTTCGCCAGACACTGGCAGGAGCTGAATCAGTTGCGAAATTCTGAACAGATGTTCCGTTGCTTGTGCCATTGAGTAGCGTCTGGCGTTGTATGCCAGTCGCAGCTCTA
>CAIPID010000129.1 GCA_903865015.1 uncultured beta proteobacterium
GTCAGGCCTTATCTGGCTTGCTGCGATGTCGGGTATGTGCTTTCGTATTATGAGGCGCTTTCCTATGCCTGCCGCGAGCTGATGGGGCTTGGACTCCCGGTACTGATTACCAACGTGGGGGGCTTGCCCGAAAACGTCACCCATGGCGAACAAGGCTGGGTCGTTCCCATGAAAAATCCGCAAGCGATTGCACAGGTGTTAAAAGAAATCCTCGCGGATCCAGCCTGCCTGCAACGACTAGGTGCACAGGCGCGTTTACGTGCAGAATCAGAATTCAATATGCCGGACTTTATCTCCAGCACACTAGCTATCTATAAGCAGGTGCTCAAGTGAGCCCGCGCACTATACCCATCCTCATGTATCACCAGGTTGATCTGCCTGCTGCACGTGGGACGCAATATCGCAGCCTGACTGTGCATCCTAAAAGCTTTGCCAGGCAGATGCGCTGGATGCATCGGTTGGGGTTTAAAGGCCTGAGTATGCGTGAGCTCGCGCCATATCTGAGCGGTGAGCGTGAGGGTAAGGTGTTTGGTATTACGTTTGACGATGGTTTTCGTAATGTATATCAACACGCACTACCAGTATTGAGCGAAGCAGGTTTTACCGCGACTAATTATTTTGTCGCGCATCAGCTCGATGGTAGCAATGTCTGGGATGCAGATAAAAATATGCCTCAGACACCTTTGATGTCTTTGGCAGAAATGCGCCGATGGGCAGCGGCTGGACAGGAGGTCGGCTCGCATACATTGAATCATGTGCATTTGCCTTCGCTGACCGACGAACAGGCGCGTGCAGAGATTGCGCGTTCGCGTCAGGAGCTTGGCAGCCATGTCCAGCAAGAGATCACCGCCTTTTGCTACCCCTTTGGTGAATACTCGGCTCAACATTGCCAGATGGCTAAAGAGGCGGGCTATCTAAATGCCACCACCACAGAGCGTGGCCTCGCACGGACAGACGACGATATCTTTGAATTGCCTCGCGTAGGCATCTGGCGCTCGACCAATCTGCTGAAGTTTTTTCAGAAATGTCTGACCCAATATGAGGATCGAAAACGTGGCTGAGCAGGTAATGCCTAAGCGCTTGCGGATCGCTTTATTGACAGATTATTTTGGACGCCGCTATGGTGGTGCAGAAGCCTATGTGGTGAATTTGTTTGAGATCCTTGCCCAGCGTCACGATGTGACAGTGATCTCGCACGACTTTGATCACGATTTACCTGTTCGGGAAATTCGTATCGCCATGCCGGCTTTATTGCCGAGCTGGGTGCGTGTCTGGATTTTTTCTATGCAGGCGCGCAGCCTGATGCGCGCTGGTTACGATATCGTTCAATCGCAAATGAGTGGGTGTGTTGGCGATGTCGAGGTGATTCATGTCACCCCCATCCGGTACCGCAGACTGTTTGGACGTAGTTTGTTCAGACGCGTGCTTGCCTGGCTGCAACCCAGCAATATCGCTTATCTGTTGCTGGAGGCCGCTTCAGTGCGTTCGAGCCCTGGCCGTCACGTTGTTGCCGTTTCTCCCTGGTTACGCGACAGACTGGTTGATGCCTATGGCCCACAGCTGCAGATTGAAGTCATTCCTCCCGGAGCGACACCGGTTGAGATGGATGCCGCTAATCGCCAGCGCGTGCGGGCAGAGCTTGGCTGGACTGAATCGAATATTGGTATTTTATTGGTCGCGCGTAATCCCTTGCGAAAAGGTTTCGCAGCGGTACTCGAGGCATTGACACGCTTGCCTGAACATTTTCGCCTGGCTGTGGTTGGGGCTGATCCCGATGTGCAGGAATACATGTTGCACCATCACCAGGCTTTAGCCTCGCGCGTCAGTCTGATTGCCCCGACAGCGTCGGTTACGCCTTATTACCAGGCCGCTGACGTCTACGTTCATCCAACCTTGATGGATAGTTTTGGGATGGCGCCGCTTGAGGCGATGGCGCACGGCCTGCCTGTTATTGTGAGCAGTGCTGAATATTGCGGATTTGGTCAATATGTCACGCATATGCACGATGCATGGGTGCTCGAGGATCCAAAGCGTCCTGGCGAAATCGCTGAGGCTATTTACGAGTTAGGCAATAACCCGGAATTGCGCGCGCATTTGTTGTCGCATAGCGACGCACTGGTTAAAAAATTATCCTGGGAACAAGTCGCTGAGCAATACGAAGCACTCTACGCTGACTGCATTGCCCATCATATCCAGCCACGCAACCAGTAACCCAGCAAACCAAAATACTCTTTGAGGATCGTGCGGCTGGCTTCGAGGCTGCGCGTATGCGGCAGCCAGATATTCAAGCTGTAATCTTCTGGCGTAACGATCTGGGGAGCGACACCCGCGGGTATGGTTTGCATATCCAGTTTTTTAAATGTCGCTTGCGCACGCGGCATATGCAGTGCCGAGGTCACAAGCAATAGTCTGGAATCCGGCTGATTTTTTAGCATTCGCTCTGTAAAAAGCGCGTTTTCGTAAGTGTTGCGGCTTTCTTTTTCCAGAATGATATCCTGCTCTGGCACCCCTTTTTGGCGTAATACTTTTGCCATGCCTTGCGCTTCGCTTACTCTGCCTTCATAGGCGCCGCCGCTGACGAGTATTTTAGTGGCTTTCCCCGCAAAATACAGAACTGCCGCCCGATCAATCCTGTCCGTAGCGGTCGCACGGTTGTAAGGCTCGAACCAATTAGATCGATTGGCTTGCGTATTCCCCCCGAGTACAACGATATAGTCCGCACCCTTAAAAGACTCCGGCACTCCATAGGGATAACGTGACTCGAGTCTGCCACCAAAATAAAGTGTCGTGACGGGCAGGGACCAGATTAGGACCCAGATCAGCCCCGCCATTGTCAGACTAATCGCTGTACGTTTTTGTTGAAAAAGCGCGGCCACGACCGCACACACCAGCACAATCATGCATAGACTGGGCGGATAAAGCAGCAGATTAGAAAAGGGTATCTGATAAAACAAGGTGTATTTATGTATGTTGACTGAGTAATAGCTGCACACGCTCAATGACCGTGTGTGGGGCCGGCCAGTGTCCATTTTGCCCCAAATTAACTGTATTGGGCGTCCAGGGCCCAGTTCGCTCGGGATCCGTGACACCAAATAGCGTGAGTTGATGCGCGTTGGCCGCTGCGCAAATATGCGAAACACCCGAGTCATTACAAATGACCAGCTGTGCTTCGCGAGTCAATGCGGCAAAGGGGCCTAATCCGAGTGGGGGGAGCAATTCAGCGGTGGGCGCTGCGAGCAAGGCCGCGGCTTGTTCGGCTGGTGGCGGACACATCGCGACGCGATGGCCATCTGCCTGCAATTGCCGGGTTAATGTATCAAAGTGCGGCCAGACCTTAATCTGTCCTTTATGCAAACCCACGGCAGTGGGCGCGATTAATACAAACCCCTGAGCCGTGAGGCCTGACTGCGCCATGGCTGCCCAAGCCAGATCATGATGGGCCTGAGTCAGGGGTAGGTTCAGTTTGATTGGTATTTCTTGTGTTGTTAAATCGTATTTCCAACTGGCTAGCGCATGCTCAGTCAGATGAAACCAGGATCGTGCGGCGTGAGGGCGCGGTTGTGGTTTATTAAATGCCCAGCGCAGCAGCAGACTGCGGCCATCGTCTTTGAATCCGGCACTCTGGAATCCCGCCAGTTTGAACAAGAGGGCGCTGGAGAGTGAGTCTGGCAGTAGTAACGCTTTTTTATAAGCAGGGTGCGCGCGATGCCAGGTCCTGATCGCTTTTAAATCGGTGGCAAGCTTACCCGTCACCGGTATAAAGCTGTGAATTTTCATCCCACCCAAGAGATCCTTGGCCCACGGTCTTGCACAGACAGATATCTGGACACCTAATGCGCTGAGCCGTGCCAACGCAGGCACGCACATGCATACATCCCCCACCCAGTTTGGGAGGCGAATCAGGATCGGTTCTAGGGTAGTGGGAGAGAGTTCAGCGTTCATCAGACTGAAAGAATACGACATCCTTGGGCTTATCCCAAGTCCCAAGGACGCTCAAGGGTTAAAATCCTTGCTTCCTTTGATCTCGAGCCTGATCTTGAACTCGTCCGAACGCAATTCCCAAGCGACTATGTCGCCTTTGAACATGAATCTCTGGCATCGCATTTATTCGCGTGTCGGTTCCTACTGGAAAGGTCTGGCTCTGGCCGTTCTGTTCATGGCTGGTGCTGCGGCGACACAGCCGACACTCGCCGTAGCGATGAAACCTCTGCTAGACGAAGGGTTTTCTGGAGCAAAGCCTGAATATGTCTGGCAGGTACCCCTGGCGATTATTGGTCTGATCTTCTTGCGCGGCGTATGCAATTTTTTCAGTGATTACTTGCTGGCCTGGGTAGCTAACAACGTATTGCTAGGTGTGCGCGGCGAAATGTTCGACAAGCTCTTGAGCATGCCGGACAGTGAGTTTAAAAAAGGTGATACGGGCCGGTTGCTCAACCGCTTTACAGTCGATGCCGGATACATGACGGGTTATGCGACAGATGTGTTGACCGTATTGGTACGTGAGTCACTGGTGGTACTCGCCATGATTGGCGTGTTGCTCTACATGTCCTGGGAGCTGACGCTGATCATTCTGGTCACCATGCCGATTTCAGTTTTGATTTCGCGTTCGTTTATTAAGCGACTGCGTCGCATTAATCGCGACATGGTCAATATGAATGCCGAGCTCACCCGTGTCGTGGGCGAGGGCATTGATGGCCAACGTGTGATTAAGCTGTTTGATGGTTATGCGTTTGAGCGTAAGCGTTTCTCATATGTCAGCGGTCGTTTGCGTCGTTTTGACATGCGTGCCGCTACAGCAGATGCTGCGATGACGCCCATTACCCAGGTTGTAACGGCCTTTGCCGTGGCCTCTGTGATTGCAGTGGCCTTGAATCAGGCGAATGCCGGTACGTTGACCGTTGGTAGCTTTGCCGCATTTATGGCTGCACTGGCTCAGATTTTTGATCCGATCAAGAGGTTGACTAAAGTTGCTGGTCGTATGCAAAAAATGCTGGTGTCTGCTGAGAGTGTCTTTATCCTGATCGATCAGCCCTCCGAGACAGAGTTGGGTCAGCAAACACTTCCCGGACGTGCGCAGGGCCGCGTGCAATTTAGCTCGGTCTCGCATCGCTTTGTCGATGGTGAGGTCGATACCCTGAATCAGGTTTCAATTCACGCGGATCCGGGTCAGACCGTGGCGTTGGTCGGCCGCTCAGGGAGTGGCAAGACAACGCTGGTCAATATGTTGCCCAGATTTGTTTCGCCGACAGATGGTTCCGTTTTGATTGACGGTCACGACATCCAGATGTTATCGCTCAAAAATCTCCGCGAACAGCTCTCCCTGGTGAGTCAGGATGTTGTGTTGTTCGACGACACGATAGCGGTCAACGTCGGTTATGGCGCTTTACACGACGCTACAGAAGAAGAAATCCGCCAAGCATTAAAGGCAGCTAATTTGCTTGAGTTCGTGGATAGCTTGCCGCTCGGACTGCAAACGCAGGTGGGTGAAAACGCAACCCGACTTTCAGGCGGACAGCGTCAACGATTAGCGATTGCACGTGCCCTGATCAAGAACGCACCGATCCTGATTCTGGATGAGGCGACCTCAGCACTGGATAACGAATCCGAGCGTCAGGTACAGGCTTCGCTCGAGATTCTGATGCAAGGTCGCACGACCCTGGTCATCGCACATCGACTGTCCACTATCCTGAACGCTGACAAAATCATTGTGATGGATCATGGTCGAGTGGTTGAACAAGGATCGCACACGGAATTGCTGGCTCTTGGTGGTGCATATTCCGCGCTATATCAAATGCAGTTTCGAGATGAATAATCGAGACGAATGCGCCACGCACTGAGTGACGCATTCACTTAATTATGCAAGGTCGAAGCGATCCAGGTTCATCACTTTATCCCATGCGGCGACAAAATCACGGATAAAAATTTCTTGTGCATCGCTGCAGGCATAGACCTCAGCGATCGCACGGAGCTGTGAGTTTGAACCAAACACAAGATCTACCACGGTCCCAGTCCATATAAGTGCTTTGGTCTTACGATCGCGCCCCTCCAATACTCCCTTGTCGGTTGCGGTTGGTTGCCAAGCCGTCCTCATGTCCAGCAGATTGACAAAAAAGTCATTGCTGAGCGTGCCAGGACGATTGGTGAATACACCGTGGTTGGAATGGTCGGCATTTGCGTTGAGCGCGCGCAGACCACCAATCAACACCGTCATCTCGGGTGCTGTCAGCGTTAACAGATTGGCACGATCCAACAGCAACTCAGTTGCAGCATCAGCGTGGGTAGGGTTCAAATAATTGCGAAAGCCATCAGAGGTTGGCTCAAGCACTGCAAACGATGCGACATCGGTTTGCTCTTGTGTGGTGTCCATGCGGCCAGGAAAGAAGGGCACTTGGGTCGCACATCCAGCCAGCTTGGCAGCGTGTTCGATCGCAGCGTTACCACCCAAGACGATCAAATCAGCCATAGAGACTTTCTTCGCGCCAGATTGCGCCGCGTTGAATGCTTTCTGGATCGACTCCAGCACGGGAAGAATCTTGCTGAGCTCAGCGGGCTGGTTGACTGCCCAATCCTTTTGCGGTGCCAGACGTATACGCGCACCGTTGGCGCCGCCACGTTTGTCACTGCCTCGAAAGCTTGCTGCGGATGCCCAGGCCGTGGTGACGAGTTGTGAGCCAGATAGTCCTGAGGCGAGAATTTGTGATTTAAGCGCGGCAATGTCTTGCGCATCAATCACCGGATGATCCAGTGCTGGGATTGGATCCTGCCAGAGCAGAGTTTCTGCAGGGACCAGTGGACCAAGGTAGCGTGCGATTGGACCCATGTCGCGGTGCGTAAGCTTGTACCAGGCCCTGGCGAACGCATTGGCCATCGCCTGCGGATTTTTCATGTAATGGCGAGAGATTTTTTCGTAGACTGGATCCATCCTTAATGCGAGGTCGGCTGTCGTCATCATGGGTGCATGACGGATCGAGGCATCGTGTGCATCAGGTACCGTGTTTTTTGCCGAGGCATCTTTGGGTGTCCATTGATGCGCACCCGCGGGGCTTTTAGTCAGCTCCCACTCGTAGCCAAACAGATTCTCAAAATAGTTATTGTCCCAATGGATAGGGTTCGTGGTCCAAGCTCCTTCGATACCGCTGCTAATCGTGTCGACGCCATGTCCACTACCAAAGCTGTTTTTCCATCCCAAACCTTGCTGCTCGATTGGGGCGCCTTCGGGGGCCGGACCGACATATTTCCCAGGATCGGCTGCGCCATGGCATTTACCAAACGTATGACCGCCGGCGACTAGCGCTACTGTTTCTTCGTCATTCATCGCCATGCGGGCAAAAGTCTCCCGTATATCGCGTGCTGAGCCGATCGGATCCGGTTTGCCGTTGGGGCCCTCTGGATTGACATAGATCAGCCCCATTTGCACGGCGGCGAGTGGATTTTCCAAATCACGGTCACCGGTATAACGCTCGTCACCCAGCCAGGTTGACTCAGCACCCCAGTATGTTTCGTCGGGCTCCCAAATGTCTTCACGACCGCCTGCAAAGCCAAAGGTTTTCAAGCCCATGGAGTCGAGTGCGACGTTACCGGTCAGGATGATTAAGTCCGCCCAGGAAATTTTGCGACCATATTTTTGCTTAATCGGCCAGATCAGGCGACGCGCTTTGTCCAGACTGACGTTATCGGGCCAGCTATTGAGTGGCGCAAAACGCTGCGCGCCAGATCCCGCACCACCACGACCGTCTGCGATCCGGTAGGTGCCGGCACTATGCCAGGCCATACGGATAAAAAATGGTCCGTAATGTCCATAGTCCGCAGGCCACCAGTCTTGCGAGTCGGTCATGAGAGCGTGTAGATCTTTAATAACGGCGTTCAAATCGAGTGACTTGAACTCCTCGGCGTAATTAAAGGTTTTTTCCATCGGGTTGGGCAGAGGAGAATTTTGATTCAGGACTTTGAGGTTGAGCTGATTAGGCCACCAGTAGGCATTGGCCTGAGCACCAGCTTGCATATTTTGTTTCGCGCCGCCAGAGAAGGGGCATTTGAATTCGGTTGTCATGATTTGTCCTTTGTTAGTACAAATTGCGGTATGGGTTGACTGGAATCGGATGTAATTTGTATTTTGGTTGTTGAATCGGCTGTTATTTTGCAAATAACAACGAATATTTGTTTATGATCTTGAGCAGATATTGTTTGAATATCAACGGCTCAACGCATCAGGTATGAATTCGTGAAACACAGATTTAAGGGTAGTTGGTTTTACGATGTTAAAGACAGATTATTTCTATTTATTTTTCTAGTGTGCGCTGGCGCACTTAGTGGGCTGGTTGGGCAGGGTGCTTATGCGGCATGTGTTGCGAATACATCTGCCACTAGTGACTGTTCATACCTGGAGGTATCGGGCACTAATTTAACTGTGAATGTGAATTCAGGGGTGACGGTAGTTGGAGCGTCACCAAGTAATACAGGCTTAAACAATACTATTACTGCGACAGGTACGCGTACAACCATTTTTGGTACGATCGACTGGGGTGGTTTTGCTGTTAAGAATGATGGGGTGATCGATAGTCTCATCATCAGTCAAACCGGAGCGTTACGTGGGCATGACACGACCATCATTAATGGAGGGACCATTACGTCGCTTGTGAATCAAAACGTGTTGTGGAGTGATCCTGACTTCGGTAATGGCTCTATGAATAATCTCGGCTATATCGGAACATTTACAAATACCGGGACAGTGACGGGCAGACTTTACAATAGTTATAACGGTGATCCTATCCCCCCCGTTTTTGGAACGTTTGGAACGATTAATAATCTTCAGGGCCAGAGCGCACCACTCCTATACGATGGTGCTTTGCCTACTCGTTACAACATTATTATTAACAGCACGACCAATTACGGCAAGCTCTCAGCATCCGGAATTTCCGGCTCGATGATTTTTGGTATCTACGGTGGTGGGGTGTCCGGAGTGGCCGCATCGACGGTTACCTCCAATACGTATAGCAGTGTAATAGTGAGTGAAGGACTCGTGCCATTTAATGATCATATAACCGGACTGACTGGCACATACGGCATTTATTCTTATTCACTTGTATTGCATACTGGCTCCACAGATAATTGGGATCTTATAGTCAGTCTGACACCATCAACACCAACCGATAGTTCCACAACATCCACAACACCAGCAGCACAAACCAGCATGTCCGCGGGAGGCACGACATCATTAAGCAGCATAGGCGTGACCACCACCCCAGTATTCGCCGGCGGTACCCTGACACTAGCTCCCGGCAACCAGTCCAGTCTGAATTTCCTTGTCACAAGCGCCGGTGGCACGATTACCGCGCCGTCAACAGGTACCGCAACCTTATCCGGTGTGTTTTCCGGCCCTGGCGGTTTGACCTTTAACGGCTCTGGCACCACTGTACTCAGTGGTAACAATACATTCTCCGGCGGCACGACTATTTCATCCGGCACGCTATCCATAGCCGGCAATTCAGCAACTGGTACTGGTCCAGTTACGGTGGACGCAGGTGGGCAGCTCAGCGGTACAGGTACGATTTCAGGTGCGTTAACCGTTGCCGGTATTCTTAAGCCAGGAAATTCGCCCGGGTATTTGACCACCATGTCGCCGGTCACGATGAACAACGGCTCGACGTATCTGCAGGATATTGCCGGCAAGCTACAAGCTGATTCGACCACACCCGTGGGTGCGACAGGTTATTACTCCTATATGCTTGTGGCGGGTAGTCCGTTTGTGATTAATCCTGGTGCAGTGCTTGCTCCACGCATCGCAAATCTTTTTAGTCCGTCAGAGTCTGGATACGGCAGCGCACCTTACACCCCAGTCCTGGGTGATCGCTTTCGTATCGTGACCGCTGATGGTGGTATCACTGGTAAATTCTCCGCCATCCTACAGCCTGCACAAATGACGGCAGGGACACAATTCATCTCGTTCTACAACATGGCAGGCAGTAACAGCATCGATCTGTCTGTGATTCCTACTTCATACCTTTCAGGCTTGTCGTCGGCGAATACCAATACGCTCTCGGTTGCTGGTGCACTCGACAAGCTTGTCGTCGCGAATCAGACCGGCTTGTCCACGAGCACGCAGGACCAGTTGCTGTATGCAGCTGCAGGACAAAGTTCCTCAAACCTTGCGAATTATGTTCAGGGTCTTGCTGGAGAGGTTTATGCTGCGACGGTTGCAGTGGTCTCTCGAACAACGTTGCGTGTACAAGAAGCTGTTTTATCTAGACTAAGCGATTTGGCACCCATGCTTGCAGGCGTCTCGAATACGCCTACGCTTGCTGGTCTTGCGACAACGTTGCCAGGTATTGCCCCAGGTCCTGGTGTGAGTTCAAATCCGGGAATTAATCCTTTTGCTACGCCTACAAATATGCGTCTTAATAGTGGCGCAGTCTGGGGCGAAATTGCTTATCAGCGTGGTAATCGCTCAAGCGATGATCAAGCGAGCGGGTTTAGCAGCAATTTGTATCAGATGGTCCTGGGGGGGCGATGCATACGCCGAGCATGGTAGAAAATTTGGGGGTGGTTTAGCACTCTCTAATACTAATGTGACCGCGAATCAAGGTACGGGCACCGTCCAGCAAGCCTCACTGTTCGTATATGGCAAATTACCTGTAGATCTTTTTGTGATTGATGGCATGGCGAGCTTTGGATTGAACACGACCAGTACCAATCGCGTTGATGTGACAGGATATTCGGGTGGATTCAATCAGAAAAATGTCAGTGGTCATGATGCGTTGGTTAGTGTTGGCGTGAGTCGCCCGTTTGATATGGATGCATTTCGCTTGACGCCTTATGTACGGGCAACCTGGCAAATGGTCAATCAGTCATCGTTTAACGAAGGCACATCGCCTGCTGCGCTGAGCGTGGATAGTTTTAATGGGAATGGCATTCGCGGCGTGATAGGTGTCGCCCTCGGTTCCAAAACGATGAATCCGCTGGACGAAAAATTTACCTATCGAATCAATGTGGGAGTTGGTATGGATTCATCTTCATTGATAAATCCAACTTTGAATGCCACGCTAGCTGGAATGCCAACTACGATCACAACACCGAAAGCAGGTACAGCGTTTGCGCAAATAGGGCTGTTTGGTACGATGAAGTTCGCAGACAATGCTTATGCGTTTGCTGGTATAGGGGGCGAGTTTCGCAATGGCTCCTCGCTTGCGAGTGTGAATGCGGGCGTGAGGATTTTGTTTTAATCAAATCAGCACAATGTCGTACTGCTCCTGCGTGTAGCCCGTCGCGACCTCTAACGAAATTTGTTTCCCAACAAAATCTCCCAGCATCGCCAGGTGCTGGCTTTCTTCCTCAAGAAATAAATCCACAACATTCTGCGAGGCCAGGATCCGGAATTCTTTTGGATTGAATTGACGTGCCTCGCGCAAGATCTCACGCAAGATTTCGTACGCGATGCTACGGCTCGTGCGCACGTTGCCACGACTCTGGCAGGTCGGGCAGGGCTCACAAAGCTGGTGGGCTAATGAGTCACGTGTGCGTTTGCGTGTCATCTCTACCAAACCGAGTTGCGTAAAGCCATTGACTGTCATCCGGGTACGATCGGGTGCGAGAGCTTTTTTTAATGCAGTCAATACTGCTTCGCGATGATCCTCGTCATCCATATCAATAAAATCAAGAATGATGATCCCGCCGAGATTGCGCAGACGTAACTGTCTCGCGATCGCCTGCGCAGCTTCGAGGTTGGTTTTAAAAATCGTATCGTCAAAATTCCTGCCACCGACAAAGCCGCCTGTATTCACATCTACGGTTGTGAGCGCCTCTGTCTGATCAATGATCAGGTAACCACCTGATTTCAGATCCACACGTCTGGATAGGGCGCGAACGATTTCTTCCTCGATGTTAGCCGTATCGAACAACGCACGTTCACTGCTGTGATGATGGATACGCTCCAGTACAGAAGGCGTGTAAATCTTTGCCCATTCTTCGAGCTCCGCGCAGACGGTGCGTGAGTCGACCAAAATCTGGTTGGTGATTGGTGTCACCATGTCTCGCAGTACGCGCTGAGCGAGTGTCAGGTCCTGGTGCAGCAGACTCGCCGGGGGCAGGGTGCGTGCTCCGGTTTGCACGCTCGTCCAGAGTTTTTTGAGATAAGCAAGGTCGGCACTCAGTTCGTCGTCGCTCGCACCTTCCGCTTGGGTGCGCACAATAAAGCCACCTTTCTCCTCTTTAGGGACTAAGGCCTGCACGCGGTCGCGCAAGGCTTGGCGATCTTCTTCGGAGCCAATTTTTTGCGAAATCCCAATATGTGGATCATGGGGGAGGTACACCAGCATCCGGCCCGCAATACTAATTTGTGTAGAAAGGCGCGCACCTTTAGTACCAAGTGGATCCTTGATCACCTGCACCATCAGGCTTTGTCCCTCGAACAGCAGCTTTTCAATCGGGGTGGGGGGGGTAGCCTGGGCGCGCTCCTGACGGTTTTCACGCAAGTCGGCGATATGCAGGAATGCCGCCCGCTCTAGCCCTATATCTATAAAGGCACTTTGCATCCCCGGCAATACCCGTACAACCTTACCTAAATAGACATTCCCAACCTGACCGCGTTGCGTCGCCCGCTCCAGATGGAGTTCTTGTACCGCGCCGTTTGACACAAGCGCTACACGGGTTTCGAAGGGGGTAACGTTAATCAGGATGTCTTCAGTCATGCTTATTCTCGATGCTTCTAGTTCACTGCGTATGAGTACGTATTAGTTATGCTATAGTAGCGGGCTTCGCTGATGAAATGTCAGCGGGGCAGGTTAAGGAGTTTGGCTGACTGGGTTGCTAGAAAATGTGATGTGTTTAAAGCACTTGAACTTTTCTTTCCTATCTTTGTCGAACTGTCATCAGGTTGTAATTAAAGCCAGATGTCAATTTGACAGTGTCAAAAATATCCTTCATAATCTCGTTTCTCTGCTTCTGAAACAAAACGCGAAAGCGAAATGCTCCGGAAAGCAGGTAAGTAGTAACCGTAGTACAGAATACGCAGTGCTGAGTACCTTGTTCTTTAAAAATTTGACAACCGATAAGTGTGGGCGCTTGGAATGAGTGCGCAGGCAAATCTGGGGTAAAAGCCAGGTTTGTTGCAAACGAAATCATAAGTGCTCACTTGAAGTGATTAGTACCGCAGAATTTATTCTGTGAATACGAAGTCATTTCTTTGAGTAGCGACGTATAACCGGTCTTTAGAAATAGAGGCTATGGAAAATACGAAATATACAGAGATTAAACTGAAGAGTTTGATCCTGGCTCAGATTGAACGCTAGCGGGATGCCTTACACATGCAAGTCGAACGGCAGCGCGGACTTCGGTCTGGCGGCGAGTGGCGAACGGGTGAGTAATGTATCGGAACGTGCCTAGTAGCGGGGGATAACTACTCGAAAGAGTAGCTAATACCGCATACGCCCTACGGGGGAAAGGGGGGGATCGCAAGACCTCTCACTATTAGAGCGGCCGATATCGGATTAGCTAGTTGGTGAGGTAAAGGCTCACCAAGGCGACGATCCGTAGCTGGTTTGAGAGGACGACCAGCCACACTGGGACTGAGACACGGCCCAGACTCCTACGGGAGGCAGCAGTGGGGAATTTTGGACAATGGGGGAAACCCTGATCCAGCCATTCCGCGTGTGCGATGAAGGCCTTCGGGTTGTAAAGCACTTTTGGCAGGAAAGAAATCGCACGGGTTAATAACTCGTGTGGATGACGGTACCTGCAGAATAAGCACCGGCTAACTACGTGCCAGCAGCCGCGGTAATACGTAGGGTGCAAGCGTTAATCGGAATTACTGGGCGTAAAGCGTGCGCAGGCGGTTCGGAAAGAAGGATGTGAAATCCCAGGGCTTAACCTTGGAACTGCATTCTTAACTACCGGGCTAGAGTATGTCAGAGGGAGGTGGAATTCCGCGTGTAGCAGTGAAATGCGTAGATATGCGGAGGAACACCGATGGCGAAGGCAGCCTCCTGGGATAATACTGACGCTCATGCA
>CAIPID010000130.1 GCA_903865015.1 uncultured beta proteobacterium
CACCTGACGCAATTAAATTTACAGAAAAGTCGGGTCGGACTAGTTAACCAATTGAAAAACATACAAAATGTCAAAAATCCAGGCTTCTTCGGCACTCTCTCTAATCTTCGCGTACTCGACATGTCACGTGTCCGTGCGGGTCCAAACTGCGTGCGCATCCTGGCTGATTTTGGTGCCGATGTCATTCGCATTGAGCCACCCAAGGGTGTAGATCCCAATGAAGGCATGTTCGCAGCCAACCGTGAGGGCGGAGACTTTCAGAACCTGAATCGCAATAAGCGCTCACTGACTTTGAATCTGAAAAAACCTGGTGCACTCGAAATCATGATGCGCCTGGTTAAAACTGCTGATGTTGTGGTCGAGAACTGGCGCCCTGACATCAAAAAGAAACTCGGCGTGGACTACGAGTCACTCGCAGCGGTTAACCCACGCATCATTCTTGCCAGTATTTCGGGATATGGCCAGACAGGCCCTTATTCCTCACGTCCTGGTTTTGACCAGATCATGCAAGGCATGGGTGGTCTGATGTCTGTGACAGGCATTCCTGGCGGCGGTCCCGTACGCGCAGGTCTTGCCGTCGCCGATATGAGTGCAGGCCTGTATGCAAGCATTGGTATTCTTGTCGCACTGCAAGAGCGTGAGCGCTCTGGACGTGGTCAGTGGGTACACGCTTCATTGCTGCACTCGCAAATTGCCATGATGGACTTTCAGGCAGCTCGTTATCTCAATGAGGGCGATGTGCCAGGCCAGGCCGGTAACGATCATCCAACCTCCACCCCGATGGGCTTGTTCGAAGCAAGCGACGGCGTATTCAACCTGGGTGCGTCCGGCCAGGGCAACTGGTTAAGACTGGTTGAACTCTGCAATAAACCTGAATGGCTCAGCGACCCTGATTTTGCGAACGAAAAAACACGCTCTATTAACCGCAAACGATGCAACGCAGTCATCAACGAGGTATTCCGTACCAACACTGTTGAATACTGGGTCGAGACGCTAAACAATGCCGGTGTTCCAGCGGGTCAGGTTTATAACGTCCCTGAGATGTTTGAAGACAAGCACATCAAACAGTCACACGTGTCTAAAGCGGTTAAAGATAGTGCTGGCAAAGAGAAACATTTCATTACTCAACCTGCCACGCTATCGCGTACACCCGCTGACGTGGTAACCACGGCCCCACAATGGGGAGAGCATACGGATGAAGTCCTGGCCGACGTCGGTTACTCAGCGACGGAAATTGCGAAATTCCATGAGCAAGGTGTGGTTTAAATTTAGATGAAGTTTTAGTTTTTAGTTGAAGTTTTAGTTGCATCCACGCTTTAAATACTTACCAAGCTTTAAATGCGTACAAAAAACAGGGCCTCGCATGTGATCCGATCACATGACGAGGCCCTGGTTACTTATTACTCGAGGGCTTGCAAGCGCAATCCATCAAACCTCATCGGCGATCGGATTGCTCAACACACCCACGCCTTCGATATCAATCTCAATGGTGTCACCCGCTTTCATGAATACGGGCGGCTTTCTTGCATACCCTACACCGGCTGGCGTGCCTGTAATGACCACATCACCAGGTTCGAGTGTCATGCATTCTGTAATCAGCACCAATGTCTCCACAATGCCCCACAGGAAATTCCTGGTATTTGCATCCTGCATGATCTGACCATTGAGGCGAGACTGAATGCGCAAACCATCGGCAGCAGGAGGCAACTCATCAGGCGTGACCAACCAGGGTCCAAAACCACCTGTCGCGTCAAAGTTTTTACCAATCGTCCACTGTGTGGATTTACGTTGATAGTCACGCAGGCTGCCATCATTAAATGCGCTGTAACCAGCGACATGCTCAAGAGCATTTTCAGCCGTGAGATGGCGTGCGGTCTTACCAACGACGAAAGCTAACTCGGCTTCGTAGTCAAATTTATCGGAGACTTTAGGACGAATCAACGCTTGCTGATGCGCAGCAAGAGAGCTTGGGCCACGCATAAAAAAAGCTGGATACTCAGGACGCGCGTGGCCGCCTTCGGCTGCGTGATCTGCATAATTCAACCCAAGGCATATGATCTTGCCCGGACGGTCTACGAGAGGAATAAATTTCACACCCTGAATCGATTTGATGACTGCGGCAGGATTTTTAGCCAGTGTCGCGATGTGCGACATCGCATTACCTGAGGAAATGATTTCAAGCAGCGTATTTGGCAAACTCGCATCGGTTGCTGACAAGTCGATAAACTCGCTTGAGTCTTTTGCGCGCAGCAAACCAACGCGATTGATTTTGTTTGAATCCTGATAACTGAATAGACGCATGACCATCCCCTTTATTGTGAATGGCCATGATCATAAATCAAGGCGCCAAAGAAATCTCGTTATTCAGCTTAACCATGCTCCCGGACAGGAAAATCGAGCCGAATCAAACGGGTTTATAAAGCAAAGACTGAGCAGAAATGGATTGGCTAAACACCTTTCGTTCAGTAAAAATATCAAACAAACGCTGCAGCGCTACGACATCG
>CAIPID010000131.1 GCA_903865015.1 uncultured beta proteobacterium
ACTTTTCTGCCGACCTTAAAGCCTGTCCCTTACGACGAATACCGTGATGCCATTATCGACTCTGGTGTAAAAATTGTTGAGACAGCTGGCAATAATCCAGCTGCGCATATGCCTGCATTAAAAGCTGCAGGCATTACTGTTATTCACAAATGTACGACCGCGCGTCACGCCCTCAAAGCCCAGCAAATAGGCGTAGATATCGTGAGTATTGATGGTTTTGAGTGTGCGGGCCATGTAGGCGAGGACGATATTCCCGGTTTGATTTTGATACCCGCCACTGTTGCAAAGGTCACCATTCCCGTGATTGCTTCTGGTGGTTTTGGTGACGGCAGGGGGCTTGTCGCAGCACTTGCCCTGGGTGCCGAGGGAATCAATATGGGAACGCGATTCATGTGTACTCAAGAAGCCCCCGTCCATGAAAACATCAAACGCGCAATCGTAAACAACACAGAAAACGATACCTCACTCATATTGCGTAGTCTGCGAAACAGTAGCCGCGTCGCACGCACAGAGCTGTCTGAGAGTATTGTTGAAATGGAAAAGACGGGTGCAACCATTCATGAAATCGGTCCAAAAGTAGCGGGTGCTAAAGGTCGCGCTGTTTATGAAAATGGCGACGTCGAGGGTGGAATCTGGACCGTTGGCATGGTGCAAGGACTTATTAACGACATTCCAACTTGTGCCGATTTGGTGCATCGTATCGTTTTAGATGCAGAAAAAATCATTCAAACACGTTTGGCAGCTTTAGCGCACTGACATTCCCCCATACATTTTAATCAAGAGGTTCACGATGCTTGAAGTTCAAACTCCCGCAGACATGGCGGCATATGTTGGTAAAAAAATTGGTACCAGCGAATGGTTGTTAATCGATCAGAAACGCATTGATGATTTCGCAAAAGTATCTGGCGATGAAAACTGGATCCATATAGATGTTGAGCGTGCCAAACGCGAGTTGCCGAATGGCAAAACAATTGCGCATGGCATGTTGACGCTTTCCCTGGTTACCTTTTTAGGCGCTGAAATTTCAAAAGTTAAAGAGCGCTCACGCGGAATTAACTACGGCTCAAATAAAGTCCGATTTACGGCTCCCGTACCTGTTGACTCTAGGATTCGTCTGCATCGCACACTCGAGAAATGTGAAATCACAGACGGAGGCGCTCGGTTAACATTCGGCAATACGATTGAAATCGAAGGGGTCGACCGACCCGCATTAGTTGCAGAAACTATTTCTATGGTTTTTGCTAAAGGTAAATGAAGCACATGCAGAAAACAGATATGCGCGATCACCCAATTATTAAGCAAATTCATCGCGCGATTGCTTTAAACCGTACGCCTGGTTTGCATTTTTGTGGCAATTTTTTTGCACTTACTTTTGATGAAGTGCATCCGGAAAATTCAGTCTTACACATCGATTCAGAGGTTTTTACCTGCGACGATGATGGGCAGGTCAATATCGCTGTGTTTGCCATGCTTGCAGACATGGGGCTGGCGACAGGTATTCGCGAAAAGCTTTCACGCTCAACGCGTTTAGCCACCGTCTCCCTTAGTCTGCAGCTAACGTGCGAGCCCCGTATTGGTCGGCTGGTTGCTACAAGCAAATCAAATGATTTTTTGCACGATACGCTCGGTAAGCAAGGCTTGAGTGAATCCCATGTGTATGCTGGCGATAAACTGATTGCATTCGGGACAGGAGCTTTTATGGTGTTGCCAGCACCTGGTGATATGGTGCTGCATCCGATCGCGTGGATCGATCAAAAACCACCCGAAAATATTGATCTCGATCTAGACTCGCTCAGCGACGATGAAAAATGGATTGTTGAACATGCAGAAAAATCACTGCATAAAAGCAGCGCCCGCGGTGGTGGATTTTTAAATCACTTCCTCGGTTTTCATCCTCAGCCTAGTGAGCGAAGTGCCTATTGCGAGCTCGTGAACGGTCCACATATTGGTAATCGCGTCGGTCATGTTCAGGGAGGAATCACACTTGGACTTGCTATGGTGACGGCGAACGCCTCACTGTCTAATCACTGGAAATTAACAGGCGTAACCGCGAGCTATATCAGTCCGGGTGAGGGCGCAACGATTTCCGCGCGTTCGACAGTCGTGCACCGCGGTCGTTTGACTGCTGTGGTGCATACCGAGGTACTCAGCAGTAATGGCCGTAAAGTGCTGGAGGTTATGACCACGCATGCCAGCAAGCCTGTCGAAGCTTGAATACTGATTTGCCCAATCTAACTCACTCTTTTTCAGATTTATTTTGCACCAGTGCTTTGTGTTTGGGTTGCCGGTAGCGGTTATAGCCCCATAAATATTGATCCGGCATTAGTCGGATCATATTTTCCATTTCCTGATTTATTTCTGTCGCTGCAGCTACAGGATCGTCAGATAGAGGTGAGAGCAATTCCTTGTAGTGCAGCTTGTATCCTTTGCCGATCGCCTTGCGCTCAGCAGCGAGAATAAAAATAGTTGCACTCGTCAGACTTTGTAAGCGTTGCACAATCGACAAGGTATACGCGGGTTTACCAAAAAAGGGTGCCCAGACGCCTTCTCCATCGACCGGAACCTGATCCGGCAAAATTCCAACTGTATTTCCGCGTTTAAGTGTTTTGACCAGTGAGCGCACACCGGACTGATTCGCAGGCGCCATGGCTAACATCTTTCGCGAGCGCATTTTTACAATCCAGTCCTGCAGCCACTCCATGCGAGGTGGCCTAAATAACACGGTTGATTGATATCTACTACCATAAACTGGTCCGAGCAACTCAAAACAACCTGCATGCGGTGAAAGCAGAATGACGCCTTTGCCTTTTGAGATCGCACGATCAAATTGCTCCCAGTTGTCACATTCGAGCAGTTTGTTGAGTTCTTCATCGTTACGTCTGACCCACCAGAACGGCATCTCCAGAAACAACGTTCCCACATTGAGTATCGCTCTTCTTTGCATCTCCTCAGTCACATCAGGAAAAGCTTGTTTAAGATTCTCTGCGGCGCGTCTTTTATAACTGCCAGGCACAACCCAGGTGATCCAGCCACAAAAACGACCGATTCTTTGCAGTGTGGAAAGCGGCAGCCAAGCGAGTGATTTAAACACCGCTGTGGCGAATAAGGGGCCAATAAAACTAAGCATCTATGGTTTTGATTAATATGGTGAAATGTAAAAAAAGCCGTACACATGCAGTATAAGTTCTACAGCAAGGAACACCTATAGCTGCAAAATACAATACTCATATTAACTTAACTAACAATACGCACATGAATCTCTCAGATATCGTAACGCCCGCAGCACTCATCGATCTGCCACGTATGCAGCACAATATCGACAGAATGCAGTCTCAGATCAATCGTTTGGGAGCGAGTTTTCGTCCGCATGTCAAAACCTCTAAATGTATCGAGGTGACACAAGCCCAAGTTGCTGCCGGCGCGCAGGGTATTACCGTCTCGACGCTGAAAGAGGCAGAACAGTTTTTTGCTGCAGGGATCTTTGATATTACCTATGCGGTAGGCATCGTGCCCACCAAGCTCAAGCAAGCACATGCACTGATCGCGAAAGGTTGTGATTTAAAAATTCTGACCGATAGTTTCGCCTCTGCGACAGCTATCTCCGAGTATGGTGCGGCTTATGGGGTTTCATTTAAAGTATTGATCGAAATCGATACGGACGATCATCGTTCCGGTATTAAGCCTGAGTCGCAACTGCTACTCGATGTCGCGGCTGCACTGGTTACTCCAGGAGCAACGATCGCTGGTGTGTTAACTCACGCAGGCTCGAGCTATGATTTAAATACACCTACTGCCCTGATTGCGATGGCTGAGCAAGAGCGCGCATTATGCGTTCGTGCCGCGAGCCGTTTGCGTGATGCAGGATTCTCGTGCGAGACAGTGAGCGTTGGATCCACACCTACTGCTTTAAGTGCGGTGAGTCTTGAGGGTGTGACAGAGGTTAGGGCGGGCGTATATATATTCTTTGATCTGGTGATGCATAACGTTGGTGTATGTGCCATGGATGAGATCGCGTTAAGCGTGTTGTCCACAGTGATCGGTCATCAGGAAGAAAAAGGCTGGGCGATCATAGATGCCGGCTGGATGGCGATGAGCAGGGATCGTGGCACGCAAAATCAAACCACCGATTTTGGGTATGGTCAGGTTTGCCACGCAGATGGCATACCGATCCATGGTTTTTTTGTAACCGGTGCCAATCAGGAACATGGCATTATTTCAAGCCATACACCTCAAAGCACCTCGATAAGTGAAATGTTTCCGGTTGGAATGCAATTACGCATTTTGCCGAATCATGCTTGCGCGACGGGTGCTCAGTTTCCGCAGTATCAAGCGCTCGATTCCTCAGGCGACGTGTACACCTGGAATCGTTTTTACGGTTGGTAATTTACTGACTGATTAA
>CAIPID010000132.1 GCA_903865015.1 uncultured beta proteobacterium
CCTGCCCGTTGATTTTGCAGAAACCGCCAAAAAGCTGCTTGCAGAGACTAACGCAAAAGCTGAAACGATCGCGACCCGTAAAGCCTCCCAGCTTGCGATTACTGCGCTGGTTGAGGCCTTGCCTGAGATGCTGGGTGGTTCGGCCGACCTGACGGGTTCGAACTTTACCGACTGGAAAGGCGCAGTTGCCGTGCGCGCGGGTGCTGATGGCATCAAGTTTGGTCGCCACATCAATTACGGTGTGCGCGAGTTCGGTATGGCTGCCATCATGAATGGCGTTGCCTTGCATGGCGGTTACCTGCCATTTGGCGGCACGTTCCTCACGTTCTCTGACTATTCGCGCAACGCCTTGCGGATGGCTGCGCTCATGAAGCAGCGTGTAGTGCATGTGTTCACACACGATTCGATCGGCTTGGGCGAAGACGGTCCGACCCATCAGTCAGTCGAACACGCAAGCAGCCTGCGCCTGATTCCTAACCTTTCGGTATGGCGTCCTTGCGATACCGTTGAAACGACAGCTGCCTGGTTGGCTGCAGTAGAGCGCCCAACCAGTATCGGTATGAATGTGCACGCAGGAGGTCCTACCGCCCTGTTGTTGTCACGTCAGAATTTACCTTTCGTTGCGCGTGATGCTGCGACCCTTGCCGCGGTTGCGCGTGGTGGTTATGTGTTGCAAGAGGCCGCGAATGCGCGTGCCGCGATTATCGCCACAGGCTCCGAGGTCGCCATTGCCATTGAGGCACAAAAGCTCCTAGCTGCCGAGGGCATTGCTGTGCGGGTGGTTTCCATGCCAAGCACGGACGTCTTTGATAAGCAGGACGCAGGCTGGCGCGCGCAAGTGTTACCCAAAGGGATGCCTCGCGTGGCGGTCGAAGCCGGCGTGACGGCTTTCTGGCACAAGTATGTGGGTCTTGATGGCGTAGTGGTCGGCATCGATACTTATGGAGAGTCTGCACCTGCCGGTGCGTTGTTCAAGCATTTTGGCCTGACTGCTGAAAAAGTAGCTCAGGCAGTCAAGCAAGTTTTATAAAATCTCAAAACTAGGAGCATGTTGTCATGACGATTCGCGTTGCTATTAATGGTTATGGTCGTATCGGTCGCAATATTTTGCGTGCCCATTACGAAGGCGGCAAAAAACACGATATTCAAATTGTTGCTATTAACGATTTGGGCGATCCAAAGACCAATGCTCACCTGACACAGTACGACACCGCCCACGGTAAGTTCCCAGGCACAGTCGGCGTTGAAGGCGACTACATGGTTGTTAACGGCGACAAGATCCGCGTTTTGGCAAACCGCAACCCGGCTGAATTGCCCTGGGGCGAGCTCAATGTTGACGTCGTGCTCGAGTGCACAGGCTTTTTCACCACAAAAGAAAAAGCATCGGCACACATCAAAGGCGGCGCTAAAAAAGTCATCATCTCCGCACCTGGCGGTAAAGATGTTGACGCAACGGTTGTGTTTGGCGTGAACCAGAATGTTCTGAAAAAAGAACACACTGTCATCTCTAACGCATCGTGCACCACCAACTGCCTGGCACCCTTGGTCCAGCCTTTGCACGAAAAACTCGGTGTGGTGACAGGTCTGATGACCACCATCCACGCCTACACCAACGATCAGGTGTTGACCGACGTTTATCACGAAGACCTGCGCCGTGCACGCTCGGCAACCATGAGCATGATCCCAACCAAGACCGGTGCAGCCGCTGCGGTCGGTCTGGTGTTGCCTGAGCTCAACGGCAAGCTCGATGGTTTCGCGATCCGCGTTCCAACCATCAACGTTTCGCTGGTTGACCTGTCGTTCATCGCCAAGCGCGATACAACAGTCGACGAAGTCAATGCCATCCTTAAGGAAGCCTCAGAAGGCGCTCTCAAAGGCATCCTGACGTATCAGACAGAGCAATTGGTATCGGTTGATTTCAACCACAATCCAGCATCGAGCAACTTTGACGCCACACTGACCAAAGTTTCAGGTCCGCTGGTTAAAGTTTCGTCCTGGTACGACAATGAGTGGGGTTTCAGCAACCGTATGCTTGACACCACCGTTGCACTGATGTCGGCAAAATAATCGCTGCACTGGATAAGGGGCCCTTCGGGGCCCTTTTGTTATGTTCCTATCTCACTTGGCTATTCAATCATGACGACAGTTCATACCCTTACCGCTCTGGCTCAATCGGGCAAACTCGCCGGTAAAAAAGTTTTTATCCGCGCCGATTTGAATGTGCCTTTCGATGATGCGGGCAATATCACCGAAGACACACGTATCCGTGCATCCGTTCCTGGCATCAAGCTCGCTCTGGACGCCGGCGCGGCTGTGATGGTGACCTCGCATCTGGGACGCCCGACAGAGGGCACGCTGACGCCTGCTGACTCGCTGGCACCCATTGCCAAGCGTTTGTCGGAACTGCTGGGCATGGATGTGCCTCTGATTCAAAACTGGGTAGATGGTGTGACCGTGGCGCCCGGGCAGGTTGTGTTGCTTGAAAACTGTCGGGTCAACAAGGGTGAAAAGAAAAACGATCCCGAGCTGTCAAAGAAAATGGCGGCGCTATGCGATGTTTACGCAAACGATGCCTTTGGTACCTCGCATCGCGCCGAAGCCACCACCTATGGCATTGCTGAGTATGCACCTATCGCTTGTGCCGGCCCGTTACTCCAGGCAGAGCTCGAAGCCTTAGGCCGTGCGTTGCATGCGCCCAAGCGTCCTCTGGTGGCAATCGTTGGGGGTTCGAAAGTTTCAACCAAGCTCTCGATCCTGCAATCACTCGCCGATAAAGTGGATCAGTTGATCGTTGGCGGCGGTATCGCCAACACCTTCATGCTGGCTGCTGGCCTGCCGATTGGTAAGTCGTTGGCTGAGCCTGATCAGCTTGACGAAGCCCGTGCCGTGATGAAAAAAATGCAAGCCCGTGGCGCTGCTGTGCCAATCCCGACAGATGTCGTGTGTGCGACTGAGTTTTCAGCGACAGCCAAAGCAACTGTCAAAGCCGCTAAAGATGTCGGCCCTGATGATCTGATTCTGGACATTGGTCCTGACACAGCTCAGCAGCTTGCTGCAATTCTTAAGCAAGCGGGCACAATCGTGTGGAACGGTCCGCTAGGTGTGTTTGAATTTGCCGCGTTTGCCAACGGCACTGAAGTTGTCTCGCAAGCGATTGCCGACTCGGCAGGATTTTCAATTGCCGGGGGCGGTGATACGCTAGCCGCCATTGCTAAATTCGGTATTACCGAAAAAGTTGGCTATATATCAACCGGTGGCGGTGCTTTCCTCGAATTCCTCGAAGGCAAAACTTTACCTGCCGTGGATATTTTGCAAAAGCGCGCAGCTAGCTGAAACTGTTGTTGACCACGTGTCACCCTGCCTGTGTCACCTGGCAGGGTGATTTTTTTTAATCAACAATGAATAAGGTCGCACCTTCGAGCGTCGAGGATTGATGGGGTTCGGCCCCATCCGCGACCTGATAGCTCATGCCCGGTTTGAGCTCGAAAGTCCTGCCGTCTTTGAGCTCGGTATGTAATGAGCCGGACAGGCACAAAAGGATATGTCCTTTCTCGCACCAGTGGTCGGCCAGATAACCCGCGCTGTATTCGACCATCCTGACACGAATGGAGCCAAACTGGCATGTACGCCAGTGTGCGTGACCGGTTGTCCCTGGATGCTCAGTCACCGGAATCGTTGACCAGTCAGTCGTGCCAAACGGGATATTCTGAATTTGCATGTTTTTTCCTTAGTTTGACTTGATATTTATTGCGTTTGCCCCCATTGTGAATACATATTCACCTTTTGGGTGCGCTCGCTGCCACCTTGCATATGGAATTCAGAGACTACTACAAGATTCTTGAAGTGCCACGCGATGCCTCGCAGGATGATATCCGCAAGGCCTACCGCAAACTCGCTCGTAAATATCATCCGGATGTCAGCAAAGAACCGGATGCCGAAAAGCGCATGCGTGACCTCAACGAAGCCAATGACGTATTACGTGATGCTGAAAAACGTGCGGAATACGATGCACTGGCTGCTGGTGTTTCGGCAGGTCATGGCAAAGCACCGCCTCCAGGCTGGGATCGCGATTTTGAGTTTTCTGGTGCGGGTGGCGGTGCAGGGGATGGGGATTTCAATGATTTCCTCAATGGTATGTTCAAGCAAGCAGCCCGTAAACGTCAGGGTTTTGCAGCTGGCCAGGGGGGCGGACATCCTGGTCAGGGGTTCGCGGGTGGTCAAGGAGGTCAGACATTCAAGATGCGTGGTGAAGACCATCACGCTGATATCGAAATCACGCTTGAGGACAGTTTTTCGGGTGTCACGCGTGAATTGAGCCTGCGTTCAGTGCAGCTTGACGAGCAGGGGCGTCCTTACATGGGCACACGAACCCTGAGCGTCAAAATTCCGACCGGAGTTAAAGAAGGGCAGATGATTCGACTGGCCGGGCAAGGTATGCCTGGTGAGGGCGGTGGTGAGTCGGGAGACTTATTCCTGACGGTGCGTTTTGCTGCGCATGCTCTTTATAAAGCGGATGGCCGTGACTTGAGCATGCATTTGCCCATTACCCCATGGGAGGCCGCCTTAGGTGGCCCAGTCAATGCGCCTACCATGCAAGGTGAGGTGGAGGTCAATATCCCTGCCGGTACTAAACAGGGGGGCAAATTGCGTTTGCGTGGTAAAGGCTTGCCAGGTGATCCAGCGGGCGATCTTTATCTGATTCTGGATATCGTCTGGCCACCGGCGGACAATGAGGCAACACGCGCAGCCTATCAACAACTTGCCAGTGCGGCACCCTTTAATCCCCGCCGTCACTTGGGAGTCGGATTATGAATACAGTTACGATTTGTACGGCTCAGCTAGTGGATCACGAAGCTCCCGTCACCCTTGAAGAGCTTGCTCGCTTTTGTGAACAGCAGACTGAATGGGTCATGAGTCTGGTTGATCAGGGCGTTGTTCCCGCATCCAAGGGGCCTGCTTCCGGGCAATGGCTATTTACCAGTGTCTCGGTGACCCGTGCGCGACACGTGGCGCGTCTGCAACGTGATTTTGAGGTCAATCTCGATGCGGCAGCCTTGATGGTCGATTTGATGGAAGAAGTGCGTCATTTGCGCGGACGACTTTCCCTGTTCAAGTAAAAACCTCTTGGGCAGAGCAAGAATAGTTACTTATATTCAATTTCAATATAAGTAAATTACTTTTATGTCATTTCGGATATATAGGGATTGGCCTAAACTCCTAATCCCTGTTCGCTGTGCGGACATAAGAATATCCAATGAATATGAATGCTGGGCCCCACGAATCAAACGCTTACGTTTTGCAAGCTCAACAACTCAGACTGCAGTATGGCGAAGCCTCGCCTTTAATTGATGGGTTGAACCTCACCGTGGCCGCGGGCGAAATTGTGGCGATCCTCGGACCGAGCGGCGTGGGTAAATCCAGTTTGCTGCGCATTTTGGCGGGGCTGCAAAAAGCTTCTGCCGGCACTGTACTGGTCGATGGCGTGCCGATTGAGGGCACGCATCCTCGCGTGGCGATGGCTTTTCAGGACCCGAGTTTGTTGCCTTGGCTGACTTTAGAAAGAAATGTTGCGTTCGGTCTCGATTTCCGTCATCAGCCAAAACTGAGCACGGCCGAAAGAAATCAGCGCGTCACCGCGGCGATTCGCGAAGTCGGTCTGGAGCATGCGCGTCATCGTATGCCTGCTGAATTGTCAGGGGGGATGGCACAACGTTGCGCGCTTGCGCGTTGCGTTGCGCGTCAGCCAGAGGTGATTCTTCTGGATGAACCATTCGGTGCGCTGGACGAAGTCACCCGCGCAGCCATGCAGCGTTTGTTACTCAAGCTTCGCGAGGATCTTGGTACGGCGGCGGTACTGATCACACATGATATCGATGAGGCGCTTCAAGTCGCCGATCGCGTTGTA
>CAIPID010000133.1 GCA_903865015.1 uncultured beta proteobacterium
ATTAGATGGTCGCTTGACACGTTTACTGGTTTTTCCTCTGCTTTATGCTATCAGTGCACAAGATCCAGCCAATGATTTATTGCAATGGTTACTGGCCTTTCGCTATCCATTGTCTGGTGATGTCGCATTCAGCAGTCAGCTTTTACCGAAGTTAGCGCTCGCGGATCACTGGGCCTACGACATCTCATTACTGAACTCGGTCTATCGTTCGGAGCAAAAACTAGATGTTTACCAGACTGAACTCTCCGAAAATTACGAGCATTTGCATCGCAGCGTTGAGAAAGAAGGGGAGTTAGGTTTAATGGAGGTTTCCAAGGATATTGTGGGATATCTTTTAACTGCATTCACCCTGGACCGGCCTCAACTCGCAGCTGACTATTTTCAGCTAGCAAAGCAGTATTCTGAAAAATACAGAAAACTCGCTTTATTCAACGGATTAACCTACTCACAAGAAGCTGAAGGCGATTTGATTAAAAGGATTTATTCTCAAATTGCACTTCTGGAATAGAGATTCCTTACATCGCAAATATTAAATACGAGGAAAAATTTTGCGTGAAATGATCGGGATCATGGCCTGTGATCAACACTATGTCATCTCCAATAAAGGAGCGTTACCCTGGAATTGTCCAGAGGAGATCGCTTTTTACCGCGGCATGATTAAAAATCAGATTGTCATCATGGGTTACAAAACCTATGCGCAAATGCCTCTAAGCTTTCTGGAGGAACACACCGTAGTTGTTTTTTCAAAAGAGCACCATAACGAAATACATCGATTAGCAAAAATCGTGTCGTCTCTGGATGCGTTGCATCAGTTAAACGATTTGCCTGCTGATAAGCAGTGTTTCATGATTGGCGGTGCAGAAATTGCAAAATTATTTCTTGAAAATAAAGCAATCGATCATTTTTATCTTTCAGAAATTGAGGGATATCACCCCGGTGATGTTTTTTTTCCCATCAAGCTGCTGAGTGAATATCCACGGACGCTTCACCTCTCAGGTGCTTCATTTAAAGTTTATTGCTACCGTCATTTAAAGGGATAGCATGATAAAAATTTTTTCGGTGGTTAATTTATCCGAAGAGTCTCCACAGAAAGACGCCTGGGTAGAGACTCCTCAAGAGGCCATCCAGAAAATGGCAGCCTTGCAACGTCTTGGGGCTGATTACATCGATGTCGGGGCTCGCTCCTCATTTTCGCAAAGCGCTGAGCTTGACGACAGTATTGAGGCACAAAGACTTGAATTGTTTTTTTCTACCCCTCGTCCTGAAAACTTTGTCCCAATGTCCCTGGATACCTGGTCGGATACAAACGCATGCCAGTATCTTGCAAGCATCTCCGCTTTAAATTACACGAGTACTTATTTTCCTGATTCACTCATCAGCGCATTAGCGAATACGGGCTGTCCGCTCGTCCTAAATTATCTCCCCGCAGCCAACCCTTATGCTTTGAGAAAAACTGCCTATACAGCGCCATCTATCCAGGCGATCTTGGATTACTTTAGCGTCACGGTTCCTTATTTAGAAAAAAAGGGGGTCAATATTCTCGCCATTGA
>CAIPID010000134.1 GCA_903865015.1 uncultured beta proteobacterium
CCCACAAAAGCAAAAACCCCAGCGCGAACGCTAGGGTTTTTAAGGACCGTTTGTAGATGGTGGCCCGGGGCGGAATCGAACCACCGACACAAGGATTTTCAATCCTCTGCTCTACCGACTGAGCTACCAGGCCATCTGAGGGCGAAATAGTACACCAAATCTAAACTCTCTGCTTGAAGGCCGCTCGCGCAGGGTGGTCGCAGACCTTATAATAGGGACATTCCCTCTAGGTAATGTCAATCAACATGACGGTCAGTGTCCTCGCATTGGGCTTGAATCACGTCTCCGCACCGGTTGCGGTGAGAGAGCGTGTGTCCATGCCTGAGGAACTCGTTCAGCCCGCATTGACAGCTTTACGCACCGCATTTGGTGGTGCCGTGAAAGAGGCCGCGATTCTTTCTACCTGTAATCGCACCGAGCTGTATTGTGCGGCCGAGCCCCACGTTGCCGAGAAATTGCCGGCCTGGCTGGCAGACTTTAATCAGATTGAAGCGGGTGAGCTCAAGCCACATGTGTATCTCCATGGTCGTGACGAGGCGGTCAGGCACGCTTTTCGCGTGGCGAGTGGTCTGGACTCCATGGTTGTGGGTGAGACGCAAATCCTCGGTCAGATGAAAGACGCTGTGCGCGCTGCCGAGGAGGCGGGAGCACTCGGTACGCTGTTGCATCAGTTATTTCAGCGGACATTCTCTGTTGCTAAAGAAGTACGCTCTACAACTGCGATTGGTACGCAGTCAGTTTCACTGGCTGCAGCCGCTGTGCGCCTGGCTGAACGCGTATTTGGCGACTTGCGAGAGTGCAAGGTGCTTTTTATCGGTGCCGGCGAGATGATTGAGCTCTGTGCAACGCATTTTGCCGCACAGCAGCCCGCCTCGATTGTTGTGGCCAATCGGACCGTTGAGCGTGCTGAGGCCCTTGCGACAAAATTTACGGCTACCACCATGCGCTTGGGCGATCTGCCTGAGCGCCTGGCTGAATTTGATGTGGTGGTGTCCTGTACGGCCAGCTCCTTGCCCATCCTGGGCCTCGGCATGGTTGAGCGCGCCACACGTCAGCGCCGTCGCAAACCCATGGTGATGGTCGACTTGGCCGTGCCTCGCGATATCGAGCCTGAGGTCGCACGTTTGGATGATGTTTATCTTTATTCGGTCGATGATCTGGGCGTGGTGGTTCAATCTGGTACCGAGGCACGTTTGGCTGCTGTGGTCGAGGCAGAGGCAATCATCGATGCGCGAGTAGATAATTTCATGCACTGGATGCAGGTACGGGCCAACGTCCCTGTTATCCGCGATTTACAGGCGACTGCGCAAGCCGTGCAGGCGCAAGAGCTTGAACGTGCCCGCAAAATGCTCGCGCGCGGGGACTCTCCAGAAAAAGTTCTCGAACAACTGGCCAATGGTCTGACACAAAAATACTTGCACGGTACGCTGGCAGCACTCAATCAGAGCGAAGAAACCGATCGGCAGCAATTGCTGAGCTGGTTGCCACGCATATTCCCCTCGGGCCGCGATCGCCGTTAGCGATGCTCGCCTGCAGTAACTCCATGCGCCAGGCGCTTGGACATATTCAATCCAGATTAAAACCCATCATTATTTCGATACCCTCATGAAACTTTCAATGCGTGCCCGTCTGGAACATCTTTCGCGTCGACTGGTTGAGTTGGATGCCATGCTGGCTGAGCCCGATGCTGCAAATGATATGGGGCAGTTCCGCAAGCTTTCGCGTGAGCGCGCTGAGATTGAGCCTGTCGTGAATGCATTTGCCGCATTTGAATCAGCAGAGTCTGATTTGGAAGGTGCGCGACTGATGCTCGACGATCCGGAAATGAAAGCCATGGCGCTCGAGGAAATCGACGACTGCAAAACACGCATCGAAATACTCGAGGCCGAATTACAGTTGCAATTGTTACCACGTGATCCAGATGATGGGCGTAGTGTGTTTCTTGAAATTCGCGCAGGTACCGGTGGTGACGAAAGTGCTTTGTTTTCCGGCGATTTGCTCCGCATGTACTCGCGTTACGCCGAGCAAAAAGGCTGGAAGGTTGAGTTGATGTCCGAGAGCCCTTCTGAGCTTGGGGGGTACCGTGAGGTGATCGTCAGACTGGATGGCGAAGGCGTGTACGGTCGACTCAAGTTCGAGTCGGGTGCGCACCGCGTGCAGCGTGTGCCGGCGACAGAGACGCAGGGCCGGATTCATACCTCAGCATGCACCGTTGCAGTGATGCCAGAGGCCGATGCTGCGACTGAAATTGTCATCAATCCTAGTGAACTACGCATCGATACTTTCCGTGCGAGTGGCGCAGGCGGTCAGCACATTAACAAAACTGATTCCGCCGTTCGGATTACACACTTGCCGACAGGTTTGGTAGTTGAGTGCCAGGATGATCGATCCCAGCATCGCAATAAAGATAAAGCGATGCAGGTTCTGGCTGCTCGGCTTAAAGATAAAGTCCAGAGAGAGCGTCACGATAAAGAGGCCGCTGAGCGTAAAAGCCTGGTTGGTTCCGGGGATCGCTCTGAGCGGATTCGTACCTACAATTTTCCGCAGGGGCGACTAACGGATCATCGCATTAACCTGACCCTCTATAAACTCGCCAACATCATGGAAGGGGATCTCCAGGAGGTCACTGGCGCTTTGATCGCAGAGCATCAGGCAGAGTTGTTGGCTGCGCTAGGTGACGGCGTGTAATGCAGACATCTCAGTCGCTGATGCAAATGTGTGGAGTGCCTCGGCTCGAGGCAAGGATGTTGCTCGAACATGTTTTACAAAAACCGCGTGCCTGGGTATTAGCCCACGATACAGATGTAATCGATCCGCAGGCTGCCACGCAATTTTTGACGCTGTGTGCTGAGCGTCGGCAAGGCAAGCCGATGGCCCAGCTTATCGGGTATCGCGAGTTTATGCAGTATCGTTTTATGGTGACCCCGGACGTGCTGATCCCTCGACCTGAGACTGAGTTGTTGGTCGAGACGGGTGTGGAGGCGATCGCGTCTCTATCGGCACCATCAATTCTGGATTTAGGCACGGGCAGTGGTGCCGTCGCGATCAGTCTTGCATTATTGCGTCCGGATGCGTTTGTTGTCGCAACAGATTTAAGTGAGCCGGCACTGAGCGTAGCACAGCAAAATGCACAAGCCTTGGGTGCGCGCATTCAGTGGTGGCAAGGTAGCTGGTATGAAGCCCTACCACCAGAGGGGCGATTCGACCTGATCGTATCTAACCCGCCTTATATTGCTTCAGGTGACCCACATTTGGAACTTGGTGACCTACGGTTTGAGCCTGTATCGGCATTGACGGACTTTGCGGATGGCCTGTCTGCGATCCGTTTGATTATTGTCGGTGCCGCGACGCATCTTAAGCCTGGTGGGCAATTGTGGCTCGAACACGGTTACGATCAGTCAATGGCAGTACAAAATTTATTACGTGACCACGGATTTACTGGGGTACGCAGTTTGCAGGATTTGGCAGGTATCGCCCGAGTAACGGGCGGAGCTTTATAATTTCAATTAATTCATTTACACAGCAAGGGACATCATGAGCGACGTTCAGACATTTATTCGTGAAACAGTGACCAACAACCCAGTCGTTTTGTTCATGAAAGGCACGGCCCAGGGCCCTCAGTGCGGCTTTTCAGCACGTGCGATCCAGATTCTCAAAGGCTGTGGCGTGACCAAGCTGGTTACCGTGAACGTCCTCGAGGACGAGGATGTACGTAGCGGCATTAAAACTTACTCGCAGTGGCCAACCATCCCCCAGCTGTACGTCGCTGGCGAATTTATTGGCGGCTCTGACATCATGACTGAGATGGATCAGAGCGGCGAGCTCAAGCAGGCGTTGATTGCCGCGGGTGCAACCGAATAAATATACCTGCAGTATTAATTGCAGTGATTCAACAGAAGTCAGGTACGACTAAGAGCAGATTCAGGGTTTCTGGATCTGCTCTTTTATTGCTGTCTTGAGCACTTTGCCGACTGAAGACTTAGGGAGTTGCTCAAAAAAATGAATGTGCTTTGGTGTCTGGACTGAGCCAAGCGCGTTTTTTACATGTGCCATCAGACCCTCAGGGTCTTGCGTAAATCCTGGCCGCAAATGCACGGCAGCCTGCACGGCCTCACCCCATTTATCATCCGCCACCCCAAAAACCGAACACTCATAGACTGAAGGGTGTTGCGCGAGTGCGTTTTCTACATCTGTCGGGTAGACATTGAATCCGCCCGTAATAATCACATCACGAATGCGGTCTTTCAGAAAAAGATAACCACGCTCGTCAACGAGCCCAACATCTCCAGTATGCAACCAACCATCGATGATTGTCTCGGCCGTTTTTTCAGGCAGACGCCAGTAGCCCTTCATCACCAGATCACCGCGCACCACAACTTCGCCAATCTCGTTGGTAGGTAAAAGACTTCCATCTGGTGACATGATTCCCAGATCTGTCAGCCAGGTGCAGCGTCCAACAGAACCTTTGTTCAGAGGATCGCCGAGTTCGCTTGGTCGCAGCATCGTGACAATCTGTGGTGCTTCCGTCTGACCATAAGTCGTACCCACAACAGGACCAAAAAAGGCTTTGACTTGCTCTACTTTTTCGGTGGGCATAGGGGCGCCACCATAAATCAGATTTCGTAATTTTGGAAAGTCTGAGCGCGCAACACCTGGATGCGCCATCACCATATAAATAAGCGTGGGAGGCATGAAACTCATTGTGCCGCCCTGATCACGGAAGGCTGCGATGATTGAGGCAGGATCCGTCTTGTCGAGAAACAACAATCTCGCACCCTGAGCCAGTAGCGGCATCAGATAGGTCGAGGTGCCATGGGTCACGGGTGCCGTCACAACATAGCAATCATCCATTGTGATTTGCCAGCCACTGATCTGGTTAATGATGCCAGCAGTCCAGGCCCTATAAGGCTGCATCACGCCTTTCGGCGCACCTGTTGTTCCGCCAGTAAATTTAATCGCCTGGATTGCGTCTTCGCCGGAGTTAATAGGAGTCGGTGTTTTACCTGCATAGTGAGTGATGAGCCGATTAACACCGTTTGGTGCGTCCGAGTTACCAAAAAGAAGTTTATTGGGCGGAATGTCTCCCACGAGAACTGCGCCAGGATCATCCGTGATAACGAGGGAGGGTTCCGTCGCATGTAGGATGCGTTCTATTTCCGTGCGTGTACTGCGCGCGTTCAGAGGCACCCAGATCTTGCCTGCGGCCATTGTCCCCAGAATGCCCATCGCGTGATCGGTGGTGTTCGCGGCACAAATGCCAACGCGACTTTGAGGTGTGGGATCAACCGCTTGCAAGGCAGTCGCGAGCGCTGCGACGCGCGTGGCAAGCTCACGGTAAGTGATCTTTACTCCGCTTGATTGCAGTGCGCAGCGCTCAGGATGCAGTTTTGCTGCGCGATAAAAAAAATCGATGGGATACATGCTGCAATCTCTTGGTTAATCGACTTTGATGCCGGTTGTGTTGATTACTTTACGCCAGCGTGCAATTTCACCTTGAGTGAAAGCATCAAGCTGTTGTGGTGAGTTGGGTGGCGTAGGGGAGACAAAGCCCGCATCAATGAACGTTTCACGCATAGCTGGATCATTGAGTGCATGATTCAGTTCGACATTGAGTTTGTCGATAATAGGTTTGGGCGTGCCCGCGCGCGCAAAAAGCCCAAACCATGACATGACTGCGAAATCAGGTAGACCTGCTTGAGACAGCGTGGGTAGGTCTTTAGCAATGGCTACGCGCTCAGGAGAGGTCACGCCAAGTGCACGTAATTTTCCAGATTTGATATGAGGTAGGGCTGACGGCAAATTATCAAACATCGAATCAACCTGGCCACCCATTAAATCAGCAACTGCTGGACCGCTGCCTTTGTAGGGCACATGTAAAATATTCGTATTGGTTTCAATTTTGAATAGTTCACAAGATAGATGGATCGATGAGCCACTTCCAGCCGACGCGCACGTAAGCTTCCCAGGGTTGGTCCGAGCGTAAGCGATGTACTCGGGGACGGAATTGATGGGTAACTTAGGATTGATGACGAGTACGTTGGGCACCGAGGCGAGTAGCCCGATAGGTGTGAAGTCTTCCAAGATGTCGTAGTTAAGTTTTGTGTATAGCGTACGGTTAATCGCGTTGGCAATTGTGCCGACATAGAGCGTGTAGCCATCTGGCTTTGTGCGTGCAACATACTCAGCACCAATATTGCTATTTGCGCCTGCTCTGTTTTCGACAATAAAGCTTTGTCCTGTTTGCTCAGAAAGCGCTTTGGCAGCGAGTCGGGTGACTCGATCGGTTGCTCCCCCTGCTGGGTAACCAAGCACGATGGTGACGGGCTTGTCAGGAAAGCTTGCAGGGGGCGTTTGAGCCTGTGTCGATTTGACCGTTACAAGTGAGAAAGCGGCCACAACAGAAACCACTAACCCTGTCGCACGCATTTTGAATGTGGATATGGTTTTCATTTTTGTCTCCTAGCCTGATTGATTATTTATTATTCAATCTTATTTAATCCGGGATATGGCCCATGCACGATATCCGGAGCTTTACATTAACCCAGTAATTCTTGATTAATCACATCCTTCATCAATATCAACTGGATCAAAGGCCTTATCTCCGTCCGCATTAGGCAACCCGGTTGGCTTAAGTCCTGCGAAATCGAACAGATTCCTGTCCATCAAGTGTGAGGGTGCGATGTTTGCGAGGGCTTTAAAGGTATTCCACGCACGGCGTGGATCCTTTTTATCCCATTCAGCCAGCATGCGACCAATTTCCTGGCGCTTGAGGTTTTCCTGCGATCCGCAGAGATTGCAGGGAATAATGGGGAATTGTTTCCAGTCTGAATAAGCAATCAGGTCTGTTTCGGGAATGTAGGCCAGGGGGCGGATCACCGTGTTGCGCCCATCGTCCGAGACGAGTTTGGGCGGCATGGTTTTCATTTTGGCGCCATAAAACAGGTTTAAAAAGAACGTCGCTAATATGTCGTCACGGTGGTGGCCCAATGCGATTTTTGTAGCGCCCAACTCACCAGCTACACGATATAGCACGCCGCGCCGGAGCCTGGAGCAAAGCGAACACGTGGTTTTGCCTTCGGGTATAAGTCGTTTGACGATTGAATAGGTATCTTCGGTTTCAATATGAAAAGGAATGCCGAGATTAGTCAGGTAGTTGGGGAGAACTTCGGCCGGGAATCCTGGCTGTTTCTGATCGAGATTGACTGCGATGATTTCAAAATCGATCGGCGCGCGACTCCTGAGCGTCATCAGAATATCGAGCATGGAGTAGGAGTCTTTGCCACCCGACAAACATACCATCACGCGATCGCCTTGCTCGATCATGTTGTAGTCACCAATTGCCCGCCCAGCCTCGCGCATTAAGCGTTTGGACAACTTATTCAGATCTATGCGTTCTTTTTCCGTTTTGCGCGGGACAAATGTAAGAGTAGATTCCATATCAATAACCAGATTTTTTTAGATATTGGGTGACTGCTTTTTGATCACCGGAGAAAATAATTCGCGAGGCTTTACCTTCGCGTTGATGTTCATACATTGGGTCGTAATATTCCGTCAGCAAGGGGCGAATCCAATCCCGGTGCGCATCAATCACACCAGTTATTCTTTGTATGTCGAGCGCATGTTGCATGGCATTTTCAAGGCGTGCGTGGCGCTCGCCACCTAACCGTTTGTAGAGATTTTTCAAGCTCTCCAACAGACGTGCCGAAAAGGCTTCAAATCCTGCTTCTTCACCGAGCAAGGTTTTGAATTGCGCGCCAAGGTCTTCAACATAGTCATGCAAAATGCGCTCGACCCGCGATTCGGTCGGCTCCTCTACCCACACAACCGGGCTTACCAACATTTTGTCCCGCATTGAAATGGGGAGAGCGCATTTACCGATGAGGCGTGATTCGTCCTCTAACGCGATTTTATTAACGCCTCGTGTTTGCAAGCGAAGCAACTCGATAGCAAGTCGATTATCAAAATCGATTTGTACCGGTTGATCGGTCGCATGTTTACCAAAACTTGAGCCGCGGTGGTGTGCAAGCTTTTCGAGATCAACGGCGGCTGTGAGCTCTTTCATGACAACTGTTTTGCCGCTACCTGTAAATCCCGCGACTAAAACAAAAGATGTATTGGTAATATTTTTCTCAAGTGACTCAAGTAAAAAACTGCGCATCGCTTTATAACCGCCAATAATGCGCGGATATTGGATGCCAGCTTCAGCAAGCCATTGTTGGGAAATCCTTGAGCGCAATCCTCCTCTGAAACAATACAGATAGCCTTGAGGGTTAGCTCGTGCAAACTCGACCCACTGGGCGACGCGTGCATCTTTAACCTCCCCGCAGACAAGCGTGTGACCAAGCTCTATGGCTGAGTCTTGCCCTTTTTCTTTGTATTGCAATCCGACGCGATGGCGCTCCTCATCATTCATGAGTGGTAAGTTTTTAACGCCAGGAAATGCCCCTTGAGCGAATTCCACGGGTGCTCGCACATCCAACAGCGGTGTGTCTGACAGTAATACTGAAAGGTAGTCTTGGGTATCTGGACGCATTTGGCTTATTGGTTGAGGTCGCTCAGAACGCATTCGTTCTGAGCTGGTGTGACGAGCTTGAGGTCGAAGGCGCGTAGTTCGTCGCGTCGGAAAACGTGAATGGTGACGCGTTCCCCGGGAGCGTAACGGTTAAGAAGTGTGTCGAGGGTGTTGCTATTAGCGTCTACTCTGATTCCATCAATGGCAACCAGTGTATCCAGGGCGGATAAGCCGGCAGTGTGCGCGGCGCCATTCTCCAGAACTGTCGCGATCACTACTTGCTCACCCTGTTTGCGCGTTCGTACATCCATGGATGGCTTGGTGGATGATGATTTCCAACTCAACTCTATATTCTGTTGATGGAGTAACGCTTTCAAGGGAACGTCGTGAGTACCATATGCCCAGTGTGAAATTTCTTTTGAAATATCCACACCTGTTGTTTCACGAACAAGTTTTGCAAAAGCATTTTCAGTTATTCCATGTGGCTTGCCTGTATAAAACTCACGACCATATCGCTCCCACATGCATCGCATCACATCGTCCAGACTGAAACGATCACTAGTTGCTCGCCGAATAGTCAGGTCTAGTCCTAACGCAATCAGGGAGCCTTTCGTGTAGTAACTAATCAGTGCGTTGGATGAGTTTTCATCCTGTTTATAGTAGCGCGTCCATGCATCAAAAGAGCTTTCTGCTACCGACTGTTTGTGCCTGCCTGGAGTGCTCAATACGCTGCTGATTTGCTTGCTTAGAATTTTTAGATATTCACTGCGTGTGATGACACCACTGCGAAGCAACATCAGATCATCGTAGTAGGACGTGAAGCCTTCGAAAATCCACAGCAGGCGCGTATGATTTTCCCTTGAGAGGTCATAGGGTGCGAACGCCGCAGGTTTGATGCGTTTGACATTCCAGGTGTGAAAATATTCGTGACTGATCAAACCCAAAAAGGTTTGATAGCCCTCTGGTGCTTGGTCCTGACCCAGTGTGGGTAAGTCTTTACGAGAAGCCACAAGCGCGGTCGATGCGCGATGCTCCAAACCACCGTAATCGTTGCCTGTGACCATGGTCATAAATACATAGCGTGATGCCGTATCCAGAAACGGTGCGCGAGCGGTCTCTGGTTCAAAAAAACGAATTTGTGTTTCGCAAATACGTTTGACATCTTCGCGGATACGCTTCAGATCCAGATTAGGAATCTCACCGGTAAATACCAGTTCATGTTCTGCGCCGCACGCATTGAATTTGATGACTTGGGGCGTGCCCATTTCAACAGGATGGTCAATCAAGGCGTCGTAGTTTTCGGCGCGGTACTTACCAAAACCATGGCGCAATGCGGCTTGTCTGGATTTTGGTGATTCGGGCAGGCTTGTATAAACCCCCCATCTTGCTGGCTTGGGCGGTGCGATGAGCGTGACTTCGCAAGGCGCGTGTTCGTAGCCATGGATACGTAAATAAACACTTGTGCCATTAAAAAAGCCGTGTGATTCATCGAGATGAGCACCGCGCACGGATAAATCCCAGGCGTAGACGATGGTGGTGATTTTTAATGGTCTGGCACACTTGGCCGCCCGCCAGCTATGATTGCCTGTCTTGGTTAAGGCAACTGTTTGTGCCCCGCATTTAGCCGAAATACTTTCGATTTGGCGCGCAAAATCACGGATCAGATAACTGCCAGGGATCCAGGCGGGCAAAGAAAAAATCTGCCCTGATTTTGCAGGTTCTGCGACGGTAACGGTCACGCGAAACCGGTGTCCGGCCAAATCGAAGGGCTCAACGCTGTAAAGTATAGGTTTGGTGTTCATGACGCTATCTTATTTCACAATTTAAAGGAGACATTCGTGAGCGAACCCCTCGTACTGGTTGAAACCCGTGGCCGTGTTGGACTTTTGACCCTCAATCGTCCTAAAGCACTTAATGCCCTGAATGATGCGCTGATGGATGAGCTCGGTGCAGCATTGCAGGCTTTTGATGGCAGTGATGATATCGGTTGTATCGTCATTACAGGTAGCGAAAAAGCCTTCGCGGCAGGTGCTGACATTGGTGCCATGAAGGACTGGTCATTCATGGATGTTTACAAAACCGAGTACATCACCCGAAATTGGGAAACACTGCGCAAAATCAGAAAGCCAGTGATTGCGGCCGTTGCAGGCTATGCGTTAGGGGGGGGCTGTGAGCTTGCGATGATGTGTGATTTCATTATTGCCGCTGATACTGCCAAATTTGGTCAGCCCGAAATCAAGCTGGGTGCCATTCCTGGAGCAGGCGGCACGCAACGCCTGCCACGTGCCGTCGGTAAATCAAAAGCAATGGATATGGCACTGACAGCCAGAATGATGGATGCTGCCGAGGCTGAGCGCGCAAGTCTGGTGTCTCGCGTTGTGAGCGCAGACAAACTGCTTGACGAGGCGATTGAAGCTGCAACGGTTATTTCCGCTATGTCTCTGCCAATTGCGATTATGGCGAAAGAGTCTGTTAATAGAGCGTTTGAGTCCTCCCTGCATGAAGGGATTCACTTCGAGCGCCGCCTGTTCCATGCGTGTTTTGCAACAGAAGATCAGAAAGAAGGTATGGCGGCCTTTGTTGAAAAGCGCAAGCCAGTTTTTAAGCATCGCTAAGTATTGCTTGTTCTGCAGTGTGGCTCCCTGCTGCTTAGTGGTGGGGGCCACAGTTGCGTTAAGGGTCAAAAAACAGCTATACTTGATAGGTTTCTCGATTTCATCATCGGAAAATAGTTGTAAAAGACAGGTTAAACCCTAGGCTAGACAAAGTTAAAAGTGAGGTACTCGAGGTGCTAGATAGTCCAGTCGTCCTCACGGATGATGACCGCGCCCGAATTAACTCACGAGCCCGTTACGAACTTGTGCAGCTAGTTTCCGCGCAGGCAGTTATGGGAATTGTTGTAGCGCTCATTTCCTGGATGATTTCAGGTGGGGCTGCCGGAATTTCGGCTTTGGCTGGTGCGGGTTGTTATTTGATACCGAACTTGTTGTTTGCATTAAGGTTGTTGCTGGCTTCGCATCGCCCTAACGGGTCGGGCCCCATGCTTTTTATTTTGGGAGAGATGCTCAAAATCGGCGCGACAATTGGTTTGTTGTGGCTTGTGGCTCAGGTGGGCGGTGATCAGGTTCGGTGGCTTGCAGTATTGGCTGGGTTGATTGCGGTGCTTAAGGGTTATGTGCTGATGCTGGCGTTTGGGGGATCCCGGGCGCGGCATAAAGATAAGTGATTCA
>CAIPID010000135.1 GCA_903865015.1 uncultured beta proteobacterium
ATACACAAGTTGTGCTCAAAGACTGGCTCACCATGTCGGACGAAGAGATTGAAAAACTCCAACAAGCTGGAATTGTGAACCGCTAGGATATAAACAATATATCGGACTGCTACACATCACAATTACGCTTACACATAATTTCATATTCAGAAGGACAGGTCATGCAATTTGAAGAAATCATTTACGAAGAAGACGGCCCAATCGGCACAATCACGATGAATCGCCCGCAAGATGGCAACATGTTTACTGAAAAAATGTGTCATGAAATTCGCGATTGCATTAATGCGATCCGTCGCGAAACGCGAACACGCGTCATCGTACTGACAGGCGCAGGAGATCGGTTCTTCTGCCTGGGCGGCCGTAAAGACGGCATGGAGGACACTCAAATGTATGCGGGTGTTTTGCCCACACTTGAGATGTATGAAAGTATTGATCGTCTGCAAAAACCGGTTATCGCATCTGTCAATGGTTTCGCCGTTGGAGGTGGCAATGTATTGCAGATGGTGTGCGATGTCACCATCGCTGCCGATAACGCCATGTTTCGCCAGGTTGGACCAATGGTTGGCAGCTTTGATGCAGGGTATGGCACTTGGTATCTGGAAGATCTGGTCGGCAAAAAACGCGCTAAAGAGATGTGGTATTCCAACCCAAAGATTTCTCCACAACAAGCTGTCGACATGGGACTGATTAACCGCGTCGTACCTGCCGCGGAATTAAAAGCTGCAACGCGACAATGGGCGCTTGAAATCGCTGATCGCGGATCATTTGCACTCGCATCGATCAAGTCCGCATTCAACGCACGCCACGGCGGTGTTGGTGGCCTATCGCGCATGGCGCACGACTTGTTGTTACGCGGTTATCTTGATACAGAAGAGCATGACGAAATGGCTGCCTCCTTTGCCGAACGCCGTAAACCCGACGCATCCAAATTTGGTCAATGATCGAGGAATTAGATCATGATGCTCACTTTGCATGATCCAAAAAAGACACGTGAACAATATGCCAGCGGCGCGTGGCAGCAGGACACCATGTTCATGCTGCTGCGTGAACATGCAAAAAATAAAGCTGACAAACTCGCACTTCGTGACGCGACAACTTCGCTCACATGGAACGAGGTTTTCCAAGCCGTAGAGGGTGTGGCTGACAGTTTGCATCTCGCGGGTCTGCGTAAAGGGGACCGGGTTGCGATATGGTTACCGAGCAGAGTAGAGAGCGTCATTATTTTTCTAGCTTGCTCACGTAATGGTTATATCTGCTGCCCTTCGCTGCATCAAAGCTACACCGCTGCTGAAATCATTACATTGCTCAAACGCATCCGTTGCAAAGCATTTTTTACAACGCCAGAATATGGTGCGGATACGGTCAAAGACACAATCTTCAGTCTCGTGCAGGAAGTGCCAACACTAATCAACACCTACGTGCTTGGTATCAATTACTCGACAGCAGCAAACGCGATCTCAGGGACACATCCATTTCCCCCTGCAATGACACATCCAGTTCAAATTCCTGCGCCGGACTTGAATCCTGACAAAATTCTCTATCTTGCCTTTACCTCCGGGACGACGGGTCTGCCTAAAGGCGTCATGCATAGTGACAACACCCTGCTTGCAAATGGCCGCGTTCTAGTCAAGGACTGGCACCATGATGAATTGAGCGTGCTGCTGACCCTGAGTCCGCTGAGCCATCACATCGGCACCGTTGCGGTAGAGCAGTGGCTTGTCGCGGGCATGCAACTTGTGATTCACAACCCTGCTGCTGGCATTGCCGCGCTGGACATGATCATCGACTCACATGCGACATATGTGATGGGCGTCCCCACGCATGCAATGGATATTCTTGATGAGTTCCGTCGACGCGCACTCACTGCAATGGGCGAGGTCAAATCATTTTATATGGCTGGATCGCCGATCCCACAAGAAGTCGCTGAACAATTCCTGCGTATCGGCATCACACCGCAAAACGTTTACGGTATGACTGAAAATGGTTCGCACCAGTACACCTTACCAACAGATCCGACGCAGACCATCGTATCAACCTGTGGACGTTCAGGCATGGGATATGAGGTCAGGATCTTTGATGCTGAAAATTCTGATATCGAACTCCCTCCAGGAGAAGTGGGTGAGATAGGTGGTCGTGGTGGATTGCTGATGCTTGGATATTTTGACGATCAGACGGCAACTGAAAATTCATTTAATAGCGATGAGTGGTTCATGTCTGGTGACCTGGGTATTCTGGATGAAAAGAATTGCCTGCAAATCGTTGGTCGTAAAAAAGATCTGATTATCCGCGGCGGACACAACATTCATCCCGCACATATTGAAGATCTTGCACATCGGCATGCGGATATTGCTAAAGCAGCAGCTTTCCCGATCGCGGATGAGCGGCTCGGAGAGCGCGTTTGCCTTGCAGTCATTCAACGCACTGGCTCGAATGCAGGCCAGCCGCTTAATTCAAACGATGTGCTGATGCATCTGCATCAAGTTGGCTTGTCTAAATATGACATGCCAGAATTTTTTATTGTTATGCCGCATTTCCCCCTGACTGCAAGCGGGAAAATTTTGAAACGTGAACTTGTACTGATGGCTCAGCGTGGTGAAATCACACCGCAGGCCGTACGTTTCAAGGCAGCGCAAACAGCATGAATCAGGAGAGAACGATGAGCGTTGAGCTTTCAATTGAAAATGGACTAGCTTTTATTAAATTGAACCGTCCCAAAGCGCTCAATGCACTGAGCTTTACGATTCTAGGTGAACTTGATGCCGCGATTGATCAGGTATCCCACGGGATTACAAAAAAAACAGTCCGCGGTCTGATCTTTACAGGCGAAGGTGAAAAATCGTTTTGCGCAGGCGCAGATATAACTGAACTCATGGGTCGACCCGTCTTGCACGAGCACGAAGGCGCGAGAATTGGACAGGCCGTATTTTCAAAAATAGCCGGACTGCCTATCCCGTCCGTTGCGGTGATACACGGCTATGCGTTTGGTGGTGGACTTGAGCTTGCACTGGCTTGCACATTCCGCATAGCGACGCCTCGCGCCAAAATGGGCCTACCCGAAGTCAAGCTCGGACTCATTCCTGGATATGGCGGCACACAAAGATTACCAAGGCTGGTCGGTGAAGGTCGTGCGCTGGATATCATTATGTCTGGACGAACTATTGAGGCAGAGGAAGCAGAGCGTATCGGCCTCGTCAACAGGATTGTTCCTGAAGCGGATCCCGTTGAGATTGGTCAGGATTATCTGGCTCCATATCTCAAACACAGCTTGGCAGCATTAGACTTTGCACGTCAAGCCATCAACCGCGGCATGAACACTACTCTTGACGAAGGCTTACGCATCGAACGTGACCTCTCAACGCTGGCTTACCAGACAGCGGATGCGAAAGAAGGTATGAACGCCTTTGTAGAAAAGCGACCAGCCCAATTTAATGACTATTAAGTACGTCGCGTAAAAATTCAATTTATTTCATAAAACGAAAAATGCATACAAATTCAACAGCATCATCGCCTCCCTCAAAGGGCTGCATTATTGTGACAGGTGCGAGTCGGGGCATTGGAGCCACGATTGCTCTTGGCTTGGCTCAAGCGGGTTTTGACGTGGGTTGCTTATCGCGAACAGGTGATCTGCCACATATCGACCATGCCGCATCAGACATCAAACAGCGCTGGCATGCGGCGAAATGCGATGTCAGTCAGGGACAACAGTTAGAACAGGCTTTTACTGAGATCGCAAAAAAATCCGGTAAACCACTGATCGGCCTCGTTAATAATGCGGGCATTCACTCACAGGATCGTATTGAATCCATCACCGAAGATGAATTCAGACGAGTGATGGACGTCAACGCCTATTCAGTTCTTGCCGCGAGTCAGGCGATCTATCCGCATCTGCTAAATAATCAAGGCGGATTAATTGTCAATATCGGTTCCTTTTTTGACAAGCTAGGTATCAAACAACATTTGCTTTACTGCGCCGCCAAAGCAGCAGTAGGAGCCATGACGCGTTGCATGGCAGTCGAATGGGCCTCCAAAGGAATTCGCGCGCTCAACGTGGCCCCCGGCTACATCATGACCGACTTAAATCGCGATGCAATGCAAACCGGACCTTTGGCGGCGTATCTATCCAAACGCATTCCCGGCGGAAAACCCGGTCAGGCAGAGGATGTCGGCAATCTGGTTACCTCATTATTTGTACTTGATTCACCCTTCATGACCGGTGAGACCATCTATATCGATGGCGCACACGGCATGCTGGGCTAGAAGGGAAGGATTCAACATGGATGTATTAAATAGACTAGACGCCGACCAAAAGTGGTCACAAGAGGAGTCCATGCTGCTCGACTCAGTGCGTCAGCTCGCACGTGAAAAAATCGCACCTCGCGCAGCGCATTACGACCAGACGGCGGAATTTCCATGGGATAACGTCAAGGCCATTAATGAACTGGGCCTGAACACCATGTTCATACCGGAAGAGTATGGTGGTGCGCCACTCTCTTATGCCTGTTATCTGGCCTGTGTCCGTGAAATCAGTCAGGCATGCGCATCGACTGGCATCATCTGGGCAACAAACTTCCATGCCATCAAACCATTGATGGACTTCGGAACACAAGAGCAAAAGCAGCGACTACTCCCACGTATAGCAGAGGGCGGACTCGCGGCACTGGTCATTACTGAGCCGAGCGCAGGTTCAGATGCGACAGGTATGAAAACCACATTCACGCCAGACGGTGACTCGATCATCCTCAATGGCAACAAAATTTTCATCTCGAATGGGGATGTTTCGGATCTCTACGTGGTGTTTGGTAAGTGGTCTGAAATCGAAGGGGCGAAAGAAGCCATCTCGGTACTCATCCTGGAAAAAGGCACACCTGGCTTTACCGTCACGGGGGTCGAAGACAAGATGGGTACACGTGCATCAGGCACAGCCTCGCTTTCTTTTGATCAATGCCGTATTCCACGCGCAAACTTGTTGTGTAACCCTGGGGATGGTTTAAAAGTTTTGTTAGCCTCACTCAACAAGTCCCGACCTAGCGTAGCCGCGCACGCTCTGGGCATCGCTCGCGCAGCCTTTGAAGACGCGATTGGTTACATGAACGAGCGTAAGCAATCGGGTAAAAAACTACTGGAATTCCAGGGTCTGCAATTTAATATCGCGGATCTGGCAGCTGAGCTCGTAATGGTCGAATCATGGCTCTGGCGTGTGGCGAAAATGGTTGATGAGGATGCATCGAACATCGGCATTGAAGCGTCCATACTTAAACTGAAAGCAACCGACCTCGCAATGCGTATGGCAACAGATGCTGTCCAGTTCCTGGGTGGCTACGGCTATTGCAAAGATTACCGTGTCGAGCGCTTAATGCGCGACGCCAAAATCACACAAATATGGGAAGGCACCAATCAAGTTCACCGTCAACTGATTGGGCGTAGTTTTCTGAAAAAGGACAAAAGATGAATCGCACTAAAACGATAGGCATTGTTGGTTGCGGGACGATGGGCACAGGGATTGCCATTGTCGCTGCTCGCGCTGGCTTTAAGACGCGCATCTACGACTTACGTCCTGAGCCTTTGGAAAACGCACGCAAGCAAGCCGCTGCATTTCTGAAAAAATCAGTCGAGCGCGGCAAACTCCCCGCGGGCGAAGATGTATTGATCATGTCGCAATTCCTGACCACCACTGAAATCAAAGACTTCGCAGATTGTGATTTAGTCATTGAGGCAGTTTTCGAAGATCTTAAAGTCAAGCATAGTATTTTCAAGCAACTCAACGACGTCTGTCACGCAGAAACAATTTTCGCATCCAACACCTCAACGATTTCAATTACCGAAATTGCGGGTGGTAGCGGACGGGCAGATCGCTTCGTCGGTATGCACTTTTGTCTGCCCGCTCAACTGATGAAACTGGTCGAAATGTCACCAGGCATGAATACCTCTGAGTCGACCTTTGATCAGGCATGGAAACTTGCAGAGGACATGGGACAACGCCCAGTCCGGACTCGCGACACACCTGGTTTTATCCTGAACTACTTTCTGATTCCTTTCCATAATGACGTGATCAATATGGTGGATCAAGGCGTCGCCACGCCGAGTGATATTGATCTGGCTGTCAAGACAGCACTAGGCTATCCACTCGGACCTCTCGAGCTACTGGATATGGTTGGCATGGACACGCAACTACTTCTCTGCGATGCA
>CAIPID010000136.1 GCA_903865015.1 uncultured beta proteobacterium
ATGTCCGTGACTTCTGCCGCAATACGAATTGAGCCTGCGGCCGGACGTTTGAGGCTTGATCGTTTTGTCTTGCGTACGAAAGGGCAGCGTGACGGTGAGTCTTTTGAATATTCCGTCGATGCACCACTTCTCGATATTTCAAATACCTTCGCGCTTGCAGATGGCTTGACATCCAGACTCAGAATGGACGGCTCTACAGCGATAGACGCGCGCATCGTTTTGGATGGTTTGCAGGGTAATCGTCATAAGCTTTTATTCGAACGATCGAGTCTGGATCTGGCGATTAAACGCGAGGCGCGCGTATTGAAAGTGGCTTTAAGCGCACCTGTTGAAATTGAACCCTTTTCAAGCGCCCTGACGATGAAGAAATTGCACGGTGAGGTGCAGACCATTCAAGCGCCCGTTGCTAAAACCTTGCTTACTGTGCCGGTCAATGGGAGTCTGGCTCTGACATTCGACTCACGCAAAGATGCGTCCTTGCCCCTCCATATCGTTGGTCAGGCGGACAATTTGCCCTTTGCAACCTTGCTTGCTGCTTTGGGTGTTGACAGCATACTGGACGGCAATGCGGCAATAGATTTTCGTGTCAGGCTCGCATCTGGCCCGTTTCCGCTGCTCAAGCAATCGCCCATGGGCACGATCCAGCTACGCCTTAAAAATGCGAGCCTTGCCGGCTTTGATTTGGGTGCAGGCCTGGATACTTTGCGCTCGATAGCGGTTGCCGATAAATCGTCTAATAATTTTGTCCCAGATCGCTCAAAACATACCTTGTTTGATGCGGCTGAGTTTGACCTGCGACTCGACGGTGATGTTGCGTATGTCACACGGTTAAAAATGCTTGCGCCCGGATGGACGATCAACCAAAGCGCTCCTGGGAAAATCAATTTACAAAACGACACGATGGATATGGCGGTTCTTTTGCATTTGCTGGGGCCGCAGAGTTTGACTACGAAACGTGTCACGATTCAGGTTCGTTCACTGATGGTGCCGTTGCGTTTGAGTGGACCCATTTCGCACCCAGATGTCGCGATTCAGTGGGCTGCGCTTGATAGAGACCCAATCGGTCGAGCGCTTAAAGATAAACTCACCAGTCCATCTGCCGAGACTCGCAATATGGCGACTTCACCAAACCAGAGAACACAAAAAAATGACAGTAGGTAAGGATTGTCCCGTTGCAGGTTGCGCACCCTCGACGCATAGGCAAGCAGCGCTTTATCATCACCGATGGCTGGTCTTAGATGATGCTGGCCACTGGTTAAGCGCTCAGACTTGCCCTGCCTTAAGCGAGGTGATCACCGACATAAAGCTGGGCTATCTGGTGCTGCGTGCACCTGGCATGCTACGCATGGATATTCCTCTGGACGTCATCGAGGATGATGACAGTGTGATGCGCCAGGCAACGATCGGTGCGCAACATGTCGCAGTGGTCGACGAGGGCGATTTAGCTGCCGTGTGGTTCGGTCACGTGATAGGACGCGTGTGCCGCCTGGTTAAGGTTCATCCGGATGCTACGCGGATTGACTGGTGAGCTGGTGGTATTTGGCCATGAGGGCCTCCTGGCCTTCTTTCCAGTCCGGATGTAACTCAATGCAATCCACCGGGCACACGACTTTGCATTGTGGCTCGTCGTGGTGGCCCACACATTCGGTGCAGGCGGCTGGATTGATCAGGTAGATCGACTCTCCCATCGAGATTGCATCATTCGGACACTGCGGTTCGCAGACATCACAATTAATGCATTCATCGGTAATACGTAGAGCCATGGGGAAGTCGTCGCCTGAGGAGAACGTTTTAAGTGTTTATTTAGGTGCGGGCCAGCTCTGCTCGCGTCGCTCTTTTGCTTTCGCTTGCAGCCAGCGCTCGACCGATGGAAATACGAACTTGCTCACATCACCACCGAGCTCTGCGATTTCGCGTACGATCGTGCCAGAAATGAACTGGTACTGATCTGAGGGTGTCATGAACAATGTTTCGACTTCGGGCAACAGATGGCGATTCATTCCTGCCATCTGGAATTCATATTCGAAATCCGATACGGCGCGTAATCCACGCACAATGACGCGGCCTTCTTGTTCGCGTACAAAGTCTTTAAGCAAGCCCGCAAAACTTGCGACCTTGACGTTCGGGTAGTGACCCAGAACTTCACGGGCAATTTCTACGCGCTCATCGATCGAGAAAAACGGTTTTTTGTTGCGACTGTGCGCGACACCGACAACCACGCGGTCAAAGAGACTTGCAGCGCGACGCACTAAATCTTCGTGGCCGCGCGTCAGGGGATCGAATGTCCCAGGGTAGATAGCAGTGATCATTTTTGCAATGCAGCAATTTGAAAGAGATGATAGTGTACGGCCCCTGCGCGATCTTGGCGCAATAAGCTGTACCCCTCGGGGCAAGAAATCGCATTTTCGGCCTCAATATATACAAGACCGTTGGGTTCTAACAAATTTGGCAGTACTGGCCATAATTTAACGATCCAGTCTGCACCAAAAGGGGGATCCAGGAAAATCAAGTCGAATTTAGATGCTTCTAGGCGCGCAACCACCACCGCAGCGTCTCCGACGTGAATCCTCACCATATCTGCGTGCAGTTTGTCGCGCAATGCTCTCAGCGTTGCAACGGCGCGGGGGTTATTTTCCACCATCTGCACGTGGGCGACGCCGCGCGAGGCGGCTTCAAAGCCCAATGCACCGCTACCTGCAAACAAATCCAGCACTTGTTTATCTTTAAACTGCCCGGACCAAAAATAATTTAGCCAATTAAAGAGTGTTTCGCGTACTCGGTCAGGCGTTGGGCGTAAACCCTGCGCTTCGATCACCTCAATTGGGGTGCGTCGATACTGTCCGGCAACGATGCGAATATACTTCTTCACCATGTTTAGCTTTTTTAAGAAAAAATCCCCGGCGCCTATCGAAGCGCCCCTTGATCAGCCCGTTGAGGCTGATCAGCTGTTGCCTCAGGCCGAAGAGCCCGAGAGTATTGATTCGACTGTACAGGCGCCTTTGGCGCCTGCCCAAACGCAAAGCGCTGAGACATACTGGCTCGCTGAGCCTACTCAGGACTCAGAGGCTAGCACAGACGCTACTGTTGAAACAGGCGAAACCGAAGAAACGCTTGCAACAGACGAACCCGCCCCAGTAAAAACTTCCTGGCTCGCCAAGTTGCGCGGCGGCTTGGCCAAGACAGGTCAGAGTATCAGCACGCTGTTTGTCGGTGTCAAGGTAGACGAAGCATTGTTCGAGGAGCTCGAGACTGCGCTCATTATGGCTGATACCGGAGTTGAGGCCACAGAGCAGCTCCTTAAAACGTTGCGTGCCCGTGTCAAAAAAGAGCGGATCGATGAGGCTGAGGGCGTTAAACAAGCACTGCGAGAGGTCCTGACTGAACATTTAAAGATACTCGAAAAACCGTTTGAAATTGGACAGGTTAAAACGCTCGTGGTCATGATCGCTGGAGTAAATGGCGCAGGCAAAACAACGTCTATTGGCAAGCTTGCGCACGCTTTTCAACAGCGCGGCGCCAAAGTTCTGCTCGCTGCGGGCGATACGTTTCGTGCCGCAGCAAGGCAACAGCTGGTAGAGTGGGGGACCCGTAACAATGTTGATGTCATCACACAAGATGGCGCTGATCCTGCTGCGGTTGCGTTTGATGCTGTGCATGCCGGGCGTGCGCGAGGTGTCGATGTTGTCATGGTCGATACCGCTGGAAGATTGCCAACCCAACTGCATTTGATGGATGAACTGAAAAAAATCCGTCGAGTGATCGGTAAAGCTGATCCAACCGCACCACATGAGGTCTTATTGGTAGTCGATGGCAATACGGGACAAAACGTGTTGTCACAAATCCGTACTTTTGATGCAGCCATTGGATTGACAGGTCTGATTGTCACCAAGCTCGATGGTACGGCCAAGGGTGGCACGCTTGCTGCCGTTGCCGCAGGCAGCCAGGGTGTGCGCCCTGTGCCTGTGTACTGGATTGGCGTAGGTGAGCGTATGGAGGATCTGCAGCCCTTTGTCGCTTCAGAGTTTGCGGCAGCCGTTGTTGGTTAAGGTTGTTGATTAATTTAGCGCTTAGCGCCAGAATTTTTGTGTTTTCTCTAGTTGCCTGAAAGCAGCTGTTGCATCGAGTACCAGGGCATCCAGGCGCGAGGTAATCCAGCCACAGGCAAACCATGCGCTTGGTTGCAAGTCACGTAAGGCAACAAAACGTTCGCGTGCGACCGCAAGGTCGTTCATCTCTCCCAGAATATCCTGCACAGCGGAGAGCTGTTTACGATAGGTTTTAAGCTTGGACGTAGGCAGGAGCGCTTCACTGAATTGCAATGCGTAACGTAATTTTTTTGCGCGTTTACGCAGTGCGTGCCGTGCCTCGATATCGAGCTCGTTAAATTTCAACCCATTGCGCAAGACCTGTTTATGCCATTTGCGCAGCTTGCCAACTAACGCTTGCTTGAGCGTCAACTCGCGAGGCGGCTTGCCTGGTTGCATTGGAATAATGTGCGCATCAATCGGTCCGGTAGGTGCTTCGTCCGGTGACATACCATCGGCTGTGACTAAGGTCTGTTCTGATTGATGGGGTACGGTAACTTTATGCGGTGCAGGAATCAGAACACTTTCAAGCATCGCGAGCAGCCATGCTTGAAAATCAACACTCGTGGCAACAGAATCTTGCCATGTGATGGGCGTGTCTTCCTTATCAATCAGCAGTGGAGGCTGACCAGCTGCGCGTAAAACCGGCAGGATGGTTTCATTCAGAACATCGTCATCACGCGTGCCACCAAGTAAAGCAAAGTGTTCTTTGATAGACTCACGCAACTCGATGGCTGAGAGCGGTGTGATGCCATTGAAAAAAGACCATGCGGATCGCAGACGTCGAATGCCGACACGTAATTGATGGATGTGCTCGGCGGTACCTGCTTTGCATACGCCCGCCGTGTCGACTTCAGCGAGCACGCAGGCATTGCGTGTGATCTGATCAATGCATTCGAGTGTGACAGTCGCCAGCGCTTGCTCGGCATTCATGTCAGCATTGAGCCGGATAGGTAATGCAACTCTGTGAGACCAGAACTGCGCAATGGCGGCTGAGCGCGCTGCAGTCTGAATATCTTCAGGCATGCTCTCGATCGCGCCTAATTTTTGCGCAAGCATCGCAAGCTGATCACCTCGCTCTGATTTGCTTCGCACATCTAGAATCAATCCGTAGGCGCGTTGCCATTTACGACCCAGTTCGAATACGGCGGCAAGCTTGCCGCTCAGTAATTCAAATTCAATCTCTGAAATGGGTAACTCTAGTTTACCGGCACGCAGACAGCCTGTATCCACAGCGATTTCGACAGTGCCATGACGGCTACGTACTTTGCGCAAGAGCCTGACAACATCGGTTTCGTAGCAGACACCCAGGGGTTCTGTAATGCTGCTGATGGCGGTCTCAGCAACCGTGCCGACATAGACACTTAAATCGAGTACAGGGCCTGGGCGGCTGTGATTGATTTCAACCCGTGAAAGAACATGCTCGCCCGGCATTTTGAGCGTCTGCACCCATTGACGACCTTCTTGCCGCAATCTGAGCGCAACACGCGCCTGAACCAGTTCGCGAGAGGGGGTGTCGAAATAAAGCGCGCGTAATCGAATGCGCGTGACGGCCCCGCGTTTGAGTTCTCGCTCGACACCAGCCCGAGCTGCGTGCGGGATATGCAGTTTCAACTCTTGTTCTGACATGGCGATCTTTTTTCTTTATGGTTAGTCAGTGTAGCGGTTGAAAGCTCTGAATTTGATGACTTGTCATATTTACGTTTAATGACAGGTCATATTTATACTGCGCTACTCTTGTAACTGAACATTATCATGACGCTATGTGCGCTAGCGCACATTATTTACGCTGTTCTAGTAGCCAGTTTGCCATCTCTACAAAACCGGAGCCGCCAAGCCCCTGCGTGACAAACTTCGGTTGATCGGACAGCCTGTGCAGTTGGGTTTGAATATTTGCGACACCCACAGAAATTTTAAAAAATTTAAACATGGGCTCATCATTCGGTGAGTCGCCGATGAATAAAATTTCCTCGAGGTGATCCTCGAGAGTCATGCCAAATTCGCGTGCAAATAATGTTCGAGTCATCGAGAGCTTGTCATACTGTCCAAACCAGCCGTTGACGTGGATCGAGCTGACTTTAGCCTCGGCTCCCGCATCCTTGAATATTTGTACAATTTTTTGCACATCGGTTTCTTTTAAGGGCTCGACGTCCTCGCAAAAGTCTATTGCGAGATCCGCCTGGCGATAGGCCTGATCACTTGCGAGCGCGCTGCCAGGCACTTCTTTCAGAATGGATGCAGACAAGTGGGTCAGTTTTTGGCGATTTTCAGCACGATGTGCTTCTGAGGCCCAGTAGTGACTATGCATGCGACGTGCCTGGCGGTCATAGCGCAGGTAAAACGCCCCATTTTCACCAACCACACCCCAAACCGGCCACATTCTTGCGATATGGTCACACCAGCCCGCAGGACGACCTGTAATTGGAATGACTGTCAGTCCAGCCTCAGAAAGGCGCTCAAGAGCCATATAGGCCTCCCCAGTCAAACGTCCCTCGGTCGTCACCGTATCGTCAATGTCGGTCAAAACAAAGCGAATCTTTGCACAGCTATATTTTGTGTGGGATTTGAGGGTTTGCATGGTGGCGTTAGGGCGTAAAAAGGGCTTTCAGGTGAAGGGGCTGCAAGGATTCTATAATAGGCGTTTACACCTGTCTGACCCAGCCCCAGCCATGCCTGATCAAAAAACGAATGTAACTACCTCAGTGCCCGAGTCTGCCATCTCGCCTGTCTCTGAAATCGTCGACGAGCTTCGCGCTGGGCGCATGGTTATCTTGGTCGACGAAGAAGACCGCGAAAACGAGGGCGATCTTGTGATGGCCGCTGAGTTTGTGACGCCTGAGGCCATTAATTTCATGGTCACGCATGCTCGTGGCCTGGTCTGCTTGACATTGACCGCAGAGCATTGCACGCGTCTTGAGTTGCCCTTGATGTCCAATCGCAACGGCACACCCTATGGCACAAACTTTACGGTGTCGATTGAGGCTGCAGAGGGCGTTGAGACTGGTATTTCGGTCGCCGACCGTGCCCGCACCGTTCAAGTTGCTGTGGCACGTGATGTCAAACCCACGGATCTTGTTCAGCCAGGCCATATATTCCCGTTGCGAGCAGTTCCGGGCGGCGTACTGGTGCGTGCCGGACATACCGAGGCAGGTTGCGATCTGACTGCGATGGCTGGTCTGACACCTGCTGCGGTGATCTGCGAGATTCTCAAGCCCGATGGCACGATGGCACGATTGCCTGACCTGATTGAATACAGCAAAACTCATCAGCTTAAGATCGGCACGATTGCCGATCTGATTCAGTACCGTAACGAGCATGAGTCAGTGGTTGAGCGCGTGGGTGCGCGTTCGATCGAAACGCCCTGGGGCGTATTTGAGGCGATCGCCTACCGCGATACCGTTGCTGGCCGCCCGCATCTTGCGCTGGTATCAGGCAAGGTAGATCCTGCGACTGAAACGCTGGTGCGTGTACATGAGCCCACCTCTGTCCTGGATGTGCTCGATAGCAACAGCCCTGGCCACACCTGGGGCGTTGGGCAAGCGCTTACTGCGATTAAAGCGGCATCAGCGGGTGTGATGGTGTTTTTGAATTGCGATACCGATTCGGCCCATTTATTTGAACAGATCTCCAGCTGGTCTGGCACACCACAGAGCCCGGCCCGCCGTGAGCCCGGGCGTATGGACTTACGGACCTATGGAATGGGCGCTCAGATTTTGCGCGACCTCAATGTAGGTCAAATGCGCTTATTGGCCCGTCCTCGCAAGATGCCAAGCATAATGCCTGGCTTCGGCCTGGACGTTACCGGTTACGATAACGAACCTCCCACCCGCAATACTTAGGAAGCACAACATGAGCCCTTTTACTCTCGAACCAGACATGAATGGCGAAGGCCTGCATATTGGCATTGTGCGCGCACGGTTTAACGAAGAAATCGGACTGATTGAGCTCGATACCTGCTTGCAAGAGCTTGAGGCACTCGGTGTCGATGAGCGCAACATCATGGTCATCACCGTTCCTGGCGCGCTGGAGTTGGGCGTCACACTCGCCCGTATGGCTGAGAGCTATGAGTTTGATGCGCTGATCGCACTCGGTGCTGTGATTCGCGGTGAAACCTACCACTTTGAAATTGTCAGTAACGAAAGCGCCTCGGCGATTGCGCGCGTCGCACTCGAAACAGGTATTCCTGTTGCCAATGGTGTACTGACGACCGAGACGGATGAGCAAGCTGAAGAGCGCGCTGCTGAAAAAGGCGCTGACTGCGCTCGCTGCGCGGTTGAGATGGCTAATCTCGTAGCTGCACTTGAGCCCGAAGAAGACGACGAACAAGAGGAAGAGTAATTTTGAATAAGCCTATGGATGATGCCGACTCGAAAGCAGCCCAGCCGCCACGCAGCGCCCGTCGCCGTGCGCGCGAGCTGGCTCTGCAAGGCATATATGCCTGGCTGGTACGAGATGGTGTGACCTTGCAAGATGCAGGTGAAATCGAAGCGCACATGCGTGACGAGGACGAATTCGACCAGGCCGATGCGGTCTGGTTTAAGACCTTGTTGCATGGTGCCATGCAAGATGCACCCGCACTGCGTGAAAAGTTCACCCCCTATATTGATCGGCCTCTTGAGGAGTTATCTCCAATCGAGCACGGCATTTTGCTGATCGGTAGCTACGAGCTGATTCATCACGTCGAGGTGCCTTATCGCGTGGCGATTAACGAGGCCGTCGAGCTTGCCAAATCTTTTGGTGGTACGGATGGGTTTAAATTCGTCAACGGCGTCTTGGACAAACTCGCTGCCGAGGTGCGCTCGCCTGAGACGCGTACGCCCGCTCGTCGTTAAGTCGAAAGGTGCGCTTGAATGAAAGCTCAAGCCACTGAATTCGATCTGATTGGGCGTTATTTCAAACGCCCAGTTCCTCAGGGAATGCTCGGAGGGGGAGATGATTGCGCACTGTTTAGTGTGCCTCCTGGCAGACAGGTTGCAACCAGCACAGATTTACTGCTCGAGGGGCGACATTTTTTTTCTGATGTCGATCCGCGTTCGCTGGGTCATAAGGCACTTGCTGTTAATTTGTCAGATCTTGCCGCAATGGGTGCAAAACCTATCGGTTGTTTACTGGGGTTGGGATTGCCTGGCATCGATACCGACTGGATCGAAAAATTTGCAGATGGCTTTTATGCGCTTGCCAATGAGTATGATTGCCCTTTGATCGGCGGCGACACGACCCGCAGTTTGCAAGGTATTACGCTCAGTGTGACGGTGTTTGGTTCTGTCGATCCAATGCAAACGATGCAGCGTAGCACTGCCCGAATCGAAGATGAAATCTGGATTTCCGGTCATCTCGGCGCTGCAGATATCGCCTGTCGGATGCTGGCGGGTGAAATCCCCAGTGATCCTGAACTTTTAGAAATAATCCGCTACGCACTTGAATTGCCAAACCCCAGAGTAGCTTTGGGACTGGCACTCTCACCGCACGCGCATGCGGCAATTGATGTCTCCGATGGGCTTTTACAAGATCTGGGCCATATTCTTCAGGCCAGTGGCTGCGGTGCGCAGATCAATGAAACGGCATTACCGATTCATCCTGCACTGCGAAGCCTACCTGCGCCCTTATTGCGCCAGGCAACGCTTGCCGGTGGCGATTTGTATGAATTATGTTTCACCGCACCGGTATCGGCCCATGCGGCTATCCAGAATATTGGGCGTGTATTAAATATTCCCTTGACGCCTATCGGCAAGACAACACTTCACACAGGTTTGCAGGTTGTGGATCACGCTGGGCACATGCTCACTGATCTACCTGCGGGCTTTGATCATTTCAGGACTTAACGATGTCAGATGTCAGGACTCGCCACCGAACGACGTGGCCTAGCGCTAAATGGGTGTTTTCCGATCCAGGCCGGCTGATGATGTTTGGTTTGGGTTCTGGCCTCTTTCGCCCGGGCTCGGGGACTTGGGGTACTTTCGCCGCCTGGTTTTTATGGGTCATGGCCTCGCCCGGCGCAAGCGACACCGCAATCGGGATTTTTTTACTCGTAGCCTTGCTCTATGGTTGCTGGGCGGCTGATGTGGTCGGCAAGACACTCAATTCACCTGATCACGTCGGGATCGTCTGGGACGAATTCGTAGCCTTTTGGCTGGTGCTCTGGTTGATCCCGAATACGTTGCCCGCGCAGATACTCGGTTTTATTTTGTTCCGTTTTTTTGATGTCGTTAAACCTCCACCAATCCGTCAGGTCGACGCACGACTTAAAGGCGGTGTGGGTGTGATGGCTGATGATGTATTGGCTGCTGGCTATACGCTCTTGGTGATGGCAGTATTGATTCGTCTTGGCGTACCTATGTCGTTTTAAGAGTTAAGGAAAAAAACATGCAAGCAAAGATTGATGCACTTTCCGCCAGGCTTGGCCAGTTGCTAGCGGCTCGTCGCGACTGGCTCGCAACGGCGGAGTCCTGCACGGGTGGATTATTGTCTGGTGCGGTGACCGCGATCGCGGGCTCAAGCGGCTGGTTTGATCAAGGCTGGGTGACGTACAGCAACGAGTCTAAACACTTGCAGTTGGGTGTCACGCATGCTTGTCTGAAAGAGTTTGGCGCGGTGAGTGAGCAGACGGCCCGTGAAATGGCCGCAGGCGTATTGGCGCAAGCCCCACGCGCGACACTTGCACTCACCACGACCGGCATAGCAGGCCCTGGTGGTGGCTCTGCAGATAAACCTGTGGGACTGGTCTGGTTTGGTTTCGCGCAGCGCACACCTGAGGGATTTGTTGTGCAGGCAAGATCGCAAATTTTTACAGGAGATCGACGTGCGGTCCGTGAAGCTTCGGTCGTTTTCTCACTGAGTACAGCGTGCGCGCTGCTTGAAAATACCTGAGTTTTAGCGATGTGCGTTGATGTCGTCGCGTGTTTGTTTGGCGACATTTGCGGCCGCCTCTGTCCAGTGCCCGGCACCTTGTGCATACAAAATCGCACGCGAAGAATTAATCATCATGCCGGTGCCTTGCGCATTACATCCTGCTGCGCAGGTCGCAGCGATGTCGCCGCCCTGCGCACCAATGCCGGGTACCAGTAACGGCACACTATCACCGACTGCACGACGCACGGCTGCCAACTCGTTAGGGAAGGTCGCACCGACCACCAGTCCGCACTGACCGTTGGTATTCCATTTGTGTGCCACCAGATCCGCCACCCGCAAGTAAAGCGGGATCCCATCGGTCTCAAGGAACTGCAGGTCGGAGCCGCCAGGGTTCGAGGTGCGGCACAAGACGATCACGCCGCGGTCTTCCCATTCGAGATAGGGCTGTACCGAGTCGCCGCCCAGATATGGACTGACCGTCACAGCGTCTGCGCCATAGCGGCCAAATACTTCTTTTGCATACTGTGTCGCCGTGGCACCGATGTCGCCACGTTTGGCATCCATCATGATGGGCAGGTGGGGGTAGGTTTCGCGCATGTAGGCACAGAGGTCTTCTAGCTGACCCTCGGCACGTGCGGCTGCAAAATAAGCAATCTGCGGTTTGAAACCACAGACATAGGGCGCAGTCGCATCGACAATTTGTTTACAAAACTGAAAGATCGCATCCGGCTTGTCGGCAAGCTCTTTGGGCAGGCGTGGCAGATCAGGATCAAGCCCCACCATTAAGAGTGAGTTTGAGCTTGCCCAGGCGGCGTCCAGTTTTGTGATGAATGACATGTTTTTATGGCGTAAATTTTTGCGTAAGCTGAATTAGAGCACGGGATGCCAGTGATTGAGCAGCATCACGAGCCACAATCCTGCTGCAAGCAACAGACTCAACAGCACAGCCGCACTACCCAGATCTTTGGCACGCCCGATCAGGGGGTTTTCTTCTAGAGAAACTGCGTCTGCTACAGCTTCAATCGCAGAATTCAGCAGCTCAACGACCAGTACAAAAACCAGCGAGGCAATCAGCACCAGGCGCTGCATGCTGGATTGACCGACCCAGAAAGCCGCCGGCGTGAGAATTAGAGCAAGAAATAGTTCTTGCCTAAAGGCCGCTTCATGTCGCAATGCAGCACTTAAGCCCTGCACAGAATAGCGTGCAGCATTCATGACGCGGCTAAAACCGCCTTTACTCTTGAATGGGGATTGATGTGCAGACACGATAGTGATCTTGGTTTATAAAGAATACTAGACTGCGGCTTGCAGTCACCAACAATAACTTAAAACGACCTCAGGAAAGATAGCACACCATGCCAATTATCAATATTCAGATCATGCAGGGCCACAGCGTTGAACAAAAAACAGCTTTGCTGAAAAACATGACACAGGCCGTTGTAGACAGTATTGCAGCCCCATTGCCGTCGGTACGCGTAGTCATCCTCGAAACACCACGTGAAAACGTCATTGTGGGCGGCGAGCTGGGCAAAGATATGGCGCTCGCCACGGTCGGGCTGATTTCAGGGCGCACTGAGGAGCTCAAAGCAGCTTTGGTGGCTGCCCTGGCGAATGCGGTGGAAAAAAGTATTGGCTTATCGATACAAAACGTCCGCACCATCATTTTGGATACGCCTACAACCGACATGGGTGTAGCAGGTGGACGCACAGCGAAAGCTGCAGGGCGTTAATTAGATAGTGTGGCTTTTCGTCAGTAAAGCCGCACTATTCAAGAGTTGTTTTCCTTGGGTCTAGCGCGCA
>CAIPID010000137.1 GCA_903865015.1 uncultured beta proteobacterium
CAACGGCCTTGCTTGATCACCAGATGAAAGGGTTGGTCTTGTTTTCTTCGGCACAAGTCTATGCCGGTAATGCTGGTCGTGCACACTATGCCGCTGCATGCGCTGCTTCGGACGCAATGGCGTCGACATTATCGCGCACAGCACCTTGGCCTGTGCGTGTAATCAACTGGGGGTTCTGGGATACCCAGGATCGCGTCATAGCTGACCCAAGCGGTCAAATTAGTGCTCAAGGCGTCACACCACTCAGCGCATCCGACGGCGCAAGACTGCTTGCACGTGCGATGTTTGGTCCGGCTGTCCAGATCGCTTCGCTGCGCCTTGACCGCGATGTCTGGCCTTTCCTTGGTATCGATTCTGACCGACCACGCACAATGCTTGGTCATGCTGATGTTTCATTTTTTGAATCAATCTGTCATCTCAACGCGGTATCCAATGACCTCGAATCCTTAGTCTCCTGCAGAACCGTATTCGATAAAATCAACCGCTATGGTTTGTTTAGAGTTTTTAACCTTATTCAAGAACGTGGCCTCTTAAAGTCGTCTAATCAACCTCAGAGTTTTCGGAGCATGTTGGATGCTCTGGAGGTACAGCCGCAGTATGTCAGGCTTTTTGATGCGGTGCTGTCACATTTGGTCGGTGCTGGCTGGGTGATTGAGAGCAGTCCGTCAGTATACGAATCCGGGGTGAATCCTGAATCGATTCATCGTCCAGACTTGGTATCCGAGGCGCCAGAAATGGTACCTAGCCTGACACTGATAGAAAAATGCCTCGATAGTTTTCTCGATATTGTTTCAGGGCGTGTACTGGCAACAGATGTCATGTTTCCAAATGGCAAGTCGACCTTGGTTGACGATATTTACCGAGGTAATCCAGCTTCGGATTATTTCAATCATCAGGTTGTTCAAGTCGTTGATGCAATCGTGACCGAAGCGCGAGTGCGTGGAATACAAAAAATTCGTGTGCTTGAGGTCGGTTCGGGTAGTGGTGGTACGAGCGCAGATGTGCTTGCTTTGCTAGATCGACTCGTCCATGGAATTGAGGTTGAGTATTTTTTTACTGATATTTCAGTTAGCTTTTTACAGGCGGGTCGTCAGCGTTTCGGTGCGAATCGTACCTGGCTAGATTTTAAACGACTGGATATTGAGCTTGATCCTGTCGCTCAGGGGTTTGCACGCGCGGGCTTTGATATCGTGATCGCGTCTAACGTTCTGCATGCGACAAGTAATATTTCGAACACGCTCAATCACGTCACGAGTCTCTTGCGCCCAGCCGGGGTGCTTATCGCCAACGAAGCCGTTTCAATAGAACCATTTACGACGCTTACGTTTGGTTTGTTAAACGGATGGTGGGCTGCGCAAGATCAGGATGTTCGTCTTAAACATGGCCCATTACTCTCCATAGAGGGGTGGCAGGCCATATTGGCTCAGAACGGCTTTGTCATGAGTCGTGCCTTACCCGTGCCATTAATCGAGCCTGCGCTCAACGATATGTGCGTAATTGTTGCTAAAAGTGGTGGCGTGATGTTTGTTCTCCAGACAATCGAAAGTCAAGAGACTAAAGTGTTCCAGATTGATGAGAATGCCGATTCGCTTCTTTCGACTGACGCATTGAATACGCCTGCGCCGCTTGCCTTACCGAGTAATAGCCAGGACGCATTGAATGGTTTGACGCGTCGTGTAGTTGTGCAGATCGCTCAAGCACTTGAATTGCGTGAGAGCGAAATCTTACCGGAAAGCCCGTTTGCAAGCCTCGGTGTTGACAGCATTATGGCTGTGTCGATTATTCGAAAACTCAATGAATCGTTCAATATTGAATTGCGCTCAACTGATCTCTTTAATTATCCTAATTTAATCAGTCTGGTTTCTCAGATTCAAAAATTACTTCCTGTACAAATAGAAACTTCCTTTGTTCTTCCCGCTGCCACGCGAACAGGTGTCACTGCGCAATCTCAATTGCTTGCAGAAACACCCCGTAGAAACTCCTCGAATAGTCAACAGCTTGTTGCGCAACTTCCCGAAAACCTGGACATACAAGTAGCCGTCGTCGGGATGAGTGGTCGTTTCCCGGATGCTGAAAATCTCGAGGCGTACTGGAATAACATCAATAGCGGTCATGATGCCGTGCATGAGATACCCGTTGAGCGCTGGCCACTCGAAGGATTCTTTGACAAGGATCCTACTGCGGGCTTGAGTACCGGTAAATGGGGTGGATTTATTCCGGGCATTGATGGTTTTGATCCGTCATTCTTTCAGATGTCACCGCGCGAAGCTGACTTGACAGATCCGCAGCACAGACTATTTCTGATGGAGGCTATCCGCGCGCTCGAAGACAGCGGCTCGACGCGGGCCAGTCTTTCAGGATCAAAGCTTGGAATTTTTGTTGGATGCAAGGGCGGGGACTATCACCAAAATTTTGGTGAAGACGATCGTAATGCACATTCCTTTACAGGAAATGCCAGCTCGATTCTTCCGGCTCGTCTGGCTTTCTATCTGGATAGCAAGGGACCTGCCATCTCTATCGATACGGCTTGTTCCTCGTCATTCGTTGCTTTGCACCTTGCAGCCCAGTCTTTGCGTAATGGTGAATGTGAAATGGCTGTTGCCGGCGCGGTTGCCTTAATGTCAACACCGCACACGCACCTGATGCTCTCCAGAGCCGGGATGTTGTCTCCAACGGGACGCTGTAGTGCCTTCGCTCAACAAGCGGATGGATTTGTGCCAGGTGAGGGCGTGGGCGTTGTGATTTTGAAACGCTTAGATCGCGCCATAGCAGATGGAAATCCAATTCACGGGATCATCCGCGCCAGTGCTTTGAATCAGGATGGACGCAGTAGCAGTATTACCGCGCCTAGCGCACCTTCACAGACGAAATTGATTACTGAACTCTATGATCGTGAAAATATAGATGCTTCTTCCATTGGCTATTATGAAGCCCACGGTACCGGTACAAAACTTGGTGATCCCATTGAGGCTGCAGCACTAGCCGATGCCTTTGCGGGGCGTGTGCCCAAAGGATGGAGCTGTCCGCTTGGATCCGTCAAGTCAATGATCGGACATGCGATGGAAGCAGCTGGCATGGCTAGCCTGATCAAGGGATTGTTGATGTTGCGCCATCAACGACTCATCGCCTCTTTACACTTTTCGCAAAAAAACGAATTTATCGATTTTGACTCCCTGCCATTTAACGTGTTGACCCAGGCAGAGGACTGGGCTGATCCACAGCACGGTCAACCACGTCGTATTGCTTTGAGTTCTTTTGGCTTTAGCGGAACGAACGCACACGTTGTTCTTGAGCAGGCACCACTGTTAACCAAGGCACAGCAGTTTGCCTCGCCTTGTTATGCCTTTTTGGTATCTGGCAAAACCACAGCCTCTTTGGATCGTCGCGTCAGTGATCTGGTTCAGTGGCTGGAAAGACATCCGGATGCAGATCTCGCAGAAGTGTCGGCCACGCTCATGCTCGCAAGAGATCATTATCCTCACCGCGTAGCAGTTGCAGGCTCCTCACATACGGAGTTGATTGAAGCACTGAAAGACTATATCCGGAGTGGGGCTGAGTCTGTCGCATTGTCCGGCGTCGCCAATGCTCGTCAAGAACCTGCTCTGGCTGAATTAGCCAGACAACTCATTGACCAACTCAAAGGCGCTTTGGCTAATCCCTCTGATTATCGTGGCAAGCTTCTCGCAGCGGCTGACTTGTACACGAAGGGCTATGACCTGGATTTCCGTTCATTATTCGATAATTATCCAATTCGATTTGTGAGTTTGCCTACCTATC
>CAIPID010000138.1 GCA_903865015.1 uncultured beta proteobacterium
GATGATGCCAACCAGAGCACCCGAGAGCGAAGCATAGAGTAGCAAGGAGGGAATTGCCTGAACACCTAACCAGGCACCTAGGGCTGCTGCGAGCTTGAAATCTCCGAACCCCATCCCCTCGCGGCCTGTTTTCCACTTATATAACGTAAAAATCAGCCATAAAAGACCATATCCACCCGCTGCCCCCGCAACAGAAGAGGAAAGACTGATCCACCCGTCATAAAGCTGAAACAACATACCTAGCCACATTAAGCTCAGTGTCAGCATGTCAGGCAACAAACCCGTCTGCAGATCAATCTTGGCCAAAATTAATAATCCACCACAGAATAAAACGGCTGCCAGACCTTGCTTACCTACACCCCAAAACTGGATGACGGAGATACAAACCAAACACCAGACGAAAATAAATACCACATCCAATCGTTTGCCCACGGGGCACAAGGCGATCGGCATCTCGTCCACCTGAGCCGCCCAGGATCTCTCAAGCCTGGCGGGCACATATCTGGCCAGAAAGACCAATAATGGCGCACCAATTACCGCCAGGAGCGTCCCGGCCCACCAAGGATCATTCAATGGATTGATCAACGTTTTTAACCCCTATTGCTCATTCAATATCGCAGCTTGGTAAGCATGGATGTAACCAAATGCGTAGAATATGCCTATCGGCATTGTGTTGTTCGTTGAATTGGAAAGTTTCTCATGTTTGATTTTAAATACCCTGTTGTGGCTCACACCTCCCGCTTACACGTTTTAGCGGTTGGCTTATCAGCACTGCTCCTGGGCGGTTGCGCACAAATACAGCAACAAATGCAGCAACCTGGCTACTACAACTTGCCTGCCGCAAGCTCTGCAACGGACGCACTTGCACAGGCAGAGGGGTCATACGCGAATCAATCTATTCGCGCACCAAACCAAATCCAGTTCGACTTGCGCCAACCCGTGACACAAAACTCGAATGGTACGACACCAAACGCAACGACTCCCCCGGTTGCCAACGCAAAGCCAGGCGTAAACAATACGCCAGCCACAGCGCAACCTCTGGCTGGCACGACACCAAAAAAACCCTCAGGCACCAGCAACCAGACCTCAGCAAAACCCTATGACGCATCTGGCGCGCCAACCGACTTACCCCCGACAGACTTATCCGCAACACAAAACGTTGCCGCTGCAAACACAACATCGGGCGCAAGCATTCAGGAAAGTCTAATGCCTGAACCACAGACTTTCAGTGGCACATTGCCATGCTTTCATCCTGAAATGAAATGTTCGGCACAACGTATCACGCTCAGCCTGGCTCCCAACGGTCGCTGGCGTGCGCGGGCGGCCTACCTTGATCAAAATAGTCAGAATGGCCCGGTGCAGGCAGACCAAGGCTGCTGGCGTGGCAACATGATGAATCCACCACGCTTGATTTTGCTCAATCCGCAGGGCGATGTTCGGGCCGAGTTGGCAATGACTTCGGGCAACAGTTTGCGTCTGGTTTCGATCAACGGTCAGAATCCAAATCTGACATACACCCTGTCACGACAGCCCGATCTGGATACGATTAGCGAACTGGATAAGACACCCGCTCCTAATTGTCCTTGAACGTCTGAGAGCCAATCTCGTCGCTGACGGGGTTCGACTCCAAGGGCTCTGGTTCAGGGTTGGTGCACACCTCCCGCGCTAATTGAACGGCGTTGCGCACACCCATTTTGTAAAAAATCCGTGCGCGGTGCGCCTCGACCGTTCGCATAGAAATCCCAAGCTCCATCGCGATCAGTTTGTTTGATTTTCCTTCTGCGACAGGGTGAATGACATCGCGTTCACGCGCAGTGAGCACCGCCCAGCCAGCACCCTCAATTCCTTCAAAACTTTTCATACAACCTCCGCTTGGTGACGGAGTGCAGTCTGGCAGAGGCTGTCAAGTCAGTGAAGCTGTCAAATCTGACAGGCGGACTTACCCTAGGTACGTATTGACAAGCGGGATTAAAAAGCCGGTTTAAATTTCGAGATTATCAATCAGACGCGTAGCGCCTAATTTGGCTGCCGCAAGCACCACGAGAGGCTCGCCTGCGCAGACCTCCTCAGGAGACGGCTTATGCAGGTCACGACGTCTTCTGACCGCAATGTAGTCAACCTGCCAACCACGGGCATTCAAGCCCGCACAAGCGATCTGCTCAAGCTGACCGACATCACTTATGCCAGCCTGAATCTGTTGCTGCAAAAATTTGAGCGCGGCAAAAAGCTGTGGAGCCTCTTCGCGTTCGTTCTGCTGCAAATACATATTGCGCGAAGACAACGCCAAACCACTTTCCTCGCGCACGGTCTCATGCGCCATGATCTCTACAGGCAACTGGAATTGGCGGCACATATTGCGAATGACCATCAGCTGCTGATAATCTTTTTTACCGAAAACAGCGACGCGTGGCTGCACACAGGAAAAGAGTTTCAATACCACCGTACTGACACCGCCAAAAAACCCCGGCCGACACTCTCCCTCGAGAATATCACCCAGCTCCTGGGGAGGTTGCACCCGGTAGCTTTGCGGCTCGGGGTATAGCTCACGCTCATCAGGCGCAAACAACACATACACATCACGGGCGCGCTCAAGCTTTTCAATATCGTTTTGCAAGGTGCGGGGATAACGGTCGAAATCTTCGTTTGGTCCGAACTGCAAACGATTGACAAAGATGCTCGCCACCACGGGATCACCATGCTGACGCGCGAGTTTCATGAGCGCCAGATGACCCTCGTGAAGATTACCCATGGTTGGCACAAAAGAAACGCGTAACTGACCACGCAATTGATCGCGCAAATCTTCGATAGTGTGAACAACCTTCAAACAAGTCCCCCTGAGCGCTCTGTGTCGCTTTTAAACTGCCGCGCTGGTATAAGCCAGTCGCACATAAATAGGAGCATAAGGCTCTGCCTGCGTAATCTCAAGCAACAGTTCGCGTGATAGCTCGAGCATGGCTAAAAAGTGCACAACCACAACAGCAGTCGGTGCGCCTTCCTCGATGCGTTCCATAAAAAGCTGCCCGAACTCAATAAAGCGTACATCCGAGAGCCTGCGCAAAATATGCGTCATATGATCGCGCACGGATAACTGCTCACGCGTAATATGGTGATGTGCATTAAGCTTGGCGCGCTTAAGAATATCAGCCCACGCATCGCGTAAATCCTCGACACTCACCTCGGGCAAAGCGCGCTCTATACGCAAATCCGCAAAAGCCTGCGCACGTTGAAAATCACGTCCAAGCTGAGGTAGCGCATCGAGTTTTTGCGAGGCTAGTTTCATCTGCTCGTATTCAAGCAATCGACGCACCAGCTCGGCGCGCGGGTCCTCGACTTCTTCGCCGGTATCCGTTTTCTTGACGGGCAACAGCATGCGCGCCTTGATCTCGATCAGCATCGCTGCCATCAGCAGATACTCGGCTGCGAGTTCGAGGTTGTGTACGCGAATCTGGTCAACGTAGGACAAGTACTGCTTGGTGACCTCGGCCATCGGGATGTCAAGGACGTTAAAGTTCTGCTTGCGAATCAGATACAGCAACAGATCCAACGGCCCTTGAAAGGTCTCAAGAAACACCTCCAGCGCGTCGGGAGGTATATACAAATCGGTGGGCAACGAAAACAATGGCTCACCATACAGGCGTGCCAACGCCACCGTGTCCACGACATCAGGTGTCGTATCCACCGAGGGCTGCGCCAGGAGTGCCTCCAGACTCTCGCCTGAAACCTTTGACTTTGCCATCTGCTTGGGCTACTTAGTCGTTCTGGTAGACGTAAGCATTTTGGCGCACCCGCGCCTGCTTGAACTCCTCTGCACGCTCCGCGTCCTGAGGTTTATCCCACAGACGCGCGCGCCCGTCACGCTGACGTTGCTCAACATCAGGGTGGGCCGTTTTGTAGGCCTGGAGGAATTGGGTTATTTCTGAGGTGTAGTTCTTTGCCATAGCATCGCCAGCAAAAGGTTAGACTGACGCCTAGTGTACTGTAGAGCAGCCCCTGTCAACATCCAATGCCAATACCTAGCGCCGATACCATTGTGACCAGCCCCAGCCCCGCGGTTTCGCCGCAGGCCAGGCGCATTCTGCCCTTTATTGTTGGCTGCGCACTTTTTATGCAAATGCTGGACTCAACCGTGGTGACAACCGCCCTGCCCGCCATGGCTGTGGCCCTTGACTCCGACCCGGTCAGCCTGAATATTGCGATTACCTCCTATTTGCTGTCACTAGCGGTCTTTGTACCAATCAGTGGCTGGGCAGCAGACCGTTTCGGTGCGCGCAAAGTATTCATGATCGCAATTGGTCTGTTTACAGTCAGCTCACTGACCTGCGCCCTCTCAAGCACGCTGCTGCACTTGGTACTTTCGCGAATCGCGCAGGGCATTGGTGGTGCGATGATGGTACCTGTCGGACGCATTATCCTGCTCAGGACCATCCCAAAACACGACCTGCTACGCGCCATGGCTTTTTTATCAATGCCAGCCCTGCTTGGTCCCTTAATCGGACCGCCGCTCGGAGGGTTTCTGGTGACCTATGCATCCTGGCACTGGATTTTCCTGATCAACTTACCGATCGGATTATTTGGGATCTGGATGGTGAGACGCTACGTGGTCGAGCTCCCGCACGATGGCTTACCACACCCCCTTGATTTCATTGGATTTTTACTGAGCGCGCTGTGTATGGCCTGCCTCATGGGGGGATTCGAAGCGCTCGGGACAAGCGAGGCCTCCTTGAGCCTGACTGCCGGGTTGATTGGCACAGGGCTGACGACAGGGGCGCTCTATTACTTTCACTCAAGACGTTGCCCACATCCTATTCTGGACCTGTCGCTGCTGAGAATCCCGACCTTCAGAGCGTCAATGCTGGCGGGTAATCTATGCCGCTTCACCATTGGCTCCAGCCCTTTTCTCATGGCGATCTTGCTTCAAGTGAGCTTCGGACTCTCGGCGCTTTCCGCAGGCATGATTACCTTTGCGGGTGCAATTGGCTCCATGGCGATGAAATTCGTCGCCCCCCCCATCCTGCGACGCTGGGGCTACCGCCAGGTTCTGACAGTGAACGGCATTCTGACAGCGGGATGCACAGTTTTATGCATCGTTTTCACAGCTTACACGCCCGTCTGGGTGATCAGCGGCGTGTTGCTAATGGGAGGGTTTTTCAGATCTTTGCAATTTACCGCCGTGAATACGTTGACCTTTGCAGACGTCTCGCATGCAGGCATGAGCCGCGCCAGCAGCTTTGCCGCGATGGGACAACAACTCGGTGTCAGTCTTGGTGTAGGTGTGGCCGCGTGCACGTTAAACATCAGCATGAACTGGCGACACGCCAACACGATAAGCTCCGCAGATGTCACGGCAGGTTTTATTGTGATCGGCGTTTTATGTGCGCTCGCCAGCCTTTTATTCTGGCGCATGGCCCCCAACGCGGGCGAATCGCTTCACCGTCGTTAATCGAGCCCTGCCAGTATTGAGAGCCGCGGGTCTATTAGTTAACCTGCGCGCCTGAAAGCTTGACAATTTCCTGATATTTTTCGCGCTCGGCGATCACCATGGAGGAGAACTCGGCGGCAGTCAATGCCGTAGCATTTGATCCCATCGCCTTGAGCCTTTCCTGCGCAAGAGGATCTCTAAGTGCAGCCTGAAAGGCCTGGTGCAGCGCATCTACTACCGCAACAGGAGTGCCTGCTGTTGTAAACACACCAAACCAAGTTCCAATATCAAAAGGCTTTACTCCAGCCTCTTGCATGGTCGGCACCTGGGACAACATCTCTGCCCGTGTAGTCGTGGTGACAGCTAACGGGATCACTTTGCCATCATTGATCAGCCCTGCTGCTGCAGCTAGATTATCAAACATGAAATTCGACTGACCCGAAAGCAACGCGAGCTGTGCGGGCGAAGCCCCCTGATAAGGAATGTGCACAACGTTAATCTGCGTACGGGCTCGTAAAAGCTCACCAGCAAGATGCCCCGCACTGCCAGAGCCACCCGATCCGTAGTTCATTTCCCCAGGATGCGCGCGCGCATAAACAACCAGATCGTTCAGGGTTGCAATCGAATGCTTGTTGGCGAAATCCTTGTTGATCACAAGCACGTTGGGCACGGAAGCAACCAGGGCTACAGGTGCGAAATCTTTAACCGAATCATAGGGGATCGAGGCGAATAACCAGGGATTAATCGCGTGTGTCGCAACCGCCCCCATGACCAGCGTGTAACCGTCCGGCAACGCCTTTGCCACGACATCGGCACCGATATTTCCGCCAGCACCCGGTTTATTTTCAACGATCACAGACTGACCAAGCGATGCTTTGGCTTTTTCGGCGAGCAGACGCGCCATCGTATCCAGAGGACCGCCTGGAGGGTAAGGCACCACAAAGCGCAGCGGCTTGACTGGCCAGGCTAGTGCAACTGCAGCCGTGTCTGGTATCACCGAGCTCTGGGCTTGTACCTGTATTGCCAGCAGGCAGGCAATCAGACCTGCAAAAAAGGCTCGCTGCGTCCCGCGTCTGAAAGATATTTTCATTAATGCAAAATCTGGCTTAAGAACAATTTGGTTCGCTCGTTTTGAGGTGAGTCAAAGAAAGCATCCGGGGTGTTTTGCTCAATGATCTCGCCTCGATCCATAAAAATAACCCGATCGGCAACTTTACGTGCGAAACCCATTTCATGTGTGACGCACAACATCGTCATACCAGACTCTTTGGCTAAACCCACCATCACATCGAGCACCTCTTTAACCATCTCCGGGTCAAGCGCGGAAGTCGGCTCATCGAACAACATGATCTTGGGATCCATGCAAAGCGATCGAGCAATCGCTACGCGCTGTTGCTGACCGCCGGAGAGCTGACCGGGGAATTTACTCGCCTGATCCGGAATCCGGACGCGCTCGAGATATTTCATCGCACGGGCTTCAGCTTCGGCACGCGGCACTTTTAAGACCCAGATGGGTCCGAGGGTGAGGTTTTCGAGCACCGTAAGATGCGGAAAGAGATTGAAATGCTGAAAAACCATACCCACGTCACGTCGAATGATTTCAACGTGGCGCACATCATTGGTGAGCTCCGTGCCATCGACGATAAGCTTGCCCGACTGGTGCTCCTCGAGTCGATTTATGCAACGTATCAATGTAGATTTACCAGAACCAGACGGTCCGCAAATCACGATGCGTTCACCTTGCGCGACGTCCAGATTGATATTGCGCAACACGTGGAATTTTCCATACCACTTGTTGACGTCTTTCATTTGAATGATGGCGTCAGCCATACATATTCTCCAGATCTAGCGTTTGTAGCCCGTCGACAAGCGCTTTTCAAGCGACTGACTGTACTTGGACATCGAGAAACAAAATGCGAAATAAATAAGTGCGATAAAGATATACAACTCTGAACTGAATCCACGCCACGACTGATCGGTCAGTGCTGCTTTGGCCGCCTGAGTCAGGTCGAAAATACCGATTACCACCACCAGGGATGTGTCTTTAAACATCGCGATGAAAATTCCGACCAGGGGTGGAATCACAATCTTGAGCGCCTGAGGCAATACCACCAAACGCATCATTTGCCAGTAGTTCAGGCCGATCGACTCCGCCCCCTCGAACTGTCCCTTCGGGATAGCCTGCAGACCACCACGTATCGTTTCAGCGATATACGCCGCAGCAAACATGATGATTGCTATCTGCGCGCGCAACAACTTATCGATCGACATACCTTCTGGTAAAAACAAAGGCAACATCACCGCCGACATGAACAACAAACTGATCAGCGGCACGCCACGAATCAACTCAATGTAAACCACGCAGATTGACTTGATGGCAGGCATCGTGGAACGACGACCTAGCGCCAGCAACACACCAATCGGAAACGCAAAGGCAATACCAAAGGTCGACAAAATCAGGGTCAAGGGCAAACCACCCCACAGACTATTTTCGACAAAC
>CAIPID010000139.1 GCA_903865015.1 uncultured beta proteobacterium
ATGTGTGCGGCTAATGAGCTCAGGGTTTCCTGCAAAAGGCAGCACGCCCTCATAGGCTCCCGGCATACCGAGTTTTGCGAGATTGTCGCCAATACGTTTAGCCCGGTCCGCTCGTCCCGCTCTGGTTGCGCGCAGCCCTTCGACAAGTGCGGCATGGTCCTCATCAATACCCAGACCAACTATGTGGACAGTTTGATTCGCCCAAGTGACAGAGATCTCAACCCCGCCGAGATATGTCATGCCCAGCGACTCCGCAGTTGAACGCGCGACCTTTTGTCCGGATACCTCATCATGGTCCGTGAGCGACCAGATGTTGACGCCATGCGCAGCGGCACGACGCGATACCGCCTCGGGACTCAACACACCATCGGAGACCGTTGAGTGACAATGCAGATCGACAGAGCTCAGAGGCGCATTACTCATAAAGAAATCCACAAACGGTATCGAGCTGATCCGCAGCCACGATAGTTGGCGCATGACCAACACCAGCGAATTCAATCGCGCGCGCGCGGGGATTAACCTCGAGCATTTTTTTCAAGGTCGCGGGAGATAACAAATCGGACTCTTGACCTCGCAGGATCAGGATAGGTGCCTGAATCGAAGTATAGGCTTGCCAGAGGATCTCTTCACCCTGGGTCGTTTGCTCTGGCGTAATGGCTTTAAATGCTGCAGAAATGCCAAGATCATAATGCTTGATCCACTTACCACCTTGTTCGATATAGGTGTAGCGCGCCAGCTCCTGCCACTGCTTATCAGTATGCGGACCAAACGAAGCCGCCGTCTTTTTAACGTAGGCTACGGCTGCTTCAAAATCATCAAAACTGACCGGTTCACCGACATATTGACCTATTCGCTCAAGCGATATGGGTTCGATATGCGGGCCGACATCATTGAGTACAAGTTTATCTAGGCGCAGGCCTGTATCAGGCAAAGATTCAAAGCATTGCGCAGGGGTTGGTCGAGTCTGTAGAGCGCGCGCATACGCAAGTGAACCTGCATAGGCCATGCCAATCAAGCCGCCCATCGATGTCCCAACCCACTGCAACCGTGATGGTTGCAAACGAGCAATCAAACTCACCATATCCGCAGTGTACTGAGGTACACCATAAAATAGTGGATTGGTCAGACAGTCAGATAGGCCACGACCCACTACATCTGGACACACCACACGAAAATCGTTGGATAATCGTCTCGCAAGATCATCAAAATCACGACCGGTTCTGGTTAGTCCATGCACGCACAGGACGGTATCTGGATTATCGCGATCACCCCACTCTTGGTAAGCCATACGGTGCAAACCAGCAGGGCTTGTGCATGTCACTGCATTGAGGCGGGGCGAAGTCATGGATAATCTCCGGTAATGTCTAACTATATTGTAGAGTCTTATTATGCCCGTATCGCCTGAACAACCTGCCCATAACCCTCACGCAAAACAAACAATCCAAGCCGTATTGTTTGACCATGACGGCACGCTTGTTGATTCAGAACCATTACATTTCAAATTTTGGTCACAGGTATTGACGGCCTACGGTGTGGATTTAAGCGAATCGGTTTTTAATACCCACTACGCCGGCCTGCCAAGCATTACAAACGCCATTGATATTGTGGCGCGGTTTGGCTTAGATCAGTCCCCAGAGTCTCTTGTCGAATATAAAAACAAGGCGACACAAGCGTATCTGGCACACAGCGCGTACCCGCTCATGCCGGGCGTTGAACAAACCATATTGACCCTAAGCCATATCGGGCTCGAATTGGGCGTCGTCACGGGCGCCAACAACTACAGCGTAGGTTCAACACTCAGAAACTATGCCTTTGCTCAGCACTTCTCAGTGGTCGTGAGCGCAGATGACGTAATTCACAACAAGCCCGAGCCAGATTGCTACCTGCTTGCAGTCAAGAAACTCGGTCTAGCGCCTGAGCAGTGCCTGGCCATTGAGGATACAGCACACGGTTTGCAAGCCGCCCTTAGAGCTGGGATTCGCTGTCTCGCCATCCCAACACACATGTCGAGACTCCATGATTTCAGTGGCGCCGAGGCGGTACTCGATGATATGGAACAGGCACTTGACTACATTCAAAAAGTCAATCAGTGATGCCAATATTTTTTGCCAGCAGTTCGGTACGATTTAACTTCAAGTGATTGACCCGTTGAATGAACGCTAATCGCACCCTGGCGATCAGTTCGCCATAGCTGTGAGCCTTGCGCGCGCCATCGCTCTAAAACAATCTCATCCGGATGTTTAAATCTATTTAGATATCCTGACTGAATAATCGTGTGACGGGAATTGATCTGACGGACAAACAATTCAGAAGAAGAACTCGCCGAACCATGGTGCGCAGCTACCACCACATCAGCAACTAAATCGGGATGAGAAAGGATCACTGCATTTTCTTCTTTAGCGCCTACATCCCCTGTTACAAGTGCAGAATGATGCGCGCCAGCAATATGTATCACACAGCTATTCGCATTTTTTTTATTACTGCGTCCTTGCAATATCTCCGGATGCAATACAGTAAATATCACGCCATCCCACACCCATTGTTGTCCTCGTTGGCAATATAAAAAATTTGAATACTGTGTGTCGGCATCCTGCCCAAATGAATATGCGTGCGTTTGATTAAGCCAAGCAGGCGCATCAAACGATGCATAAAGGCTGTGTACTGGATGTGTTTTCAATACATGCGCGAGCCCGCCAGCGTGATCCATGTCTGAATGTGAGACGACTAACGCATCCAGCCGATCAATACCCAACGCTCTTAATACTGGAGAGATGACACGCTGACCAGCATTGGAGCTGCCCTGTCGCGCTCCCGTATCAAACAGCAAGGCGTGACGGCGCGTTGTGACCAGCACGGAACTCCCCTGCCCGACATCCAGGGCAAGCAATCTCCATCCACCATCACTCGCGCGCTCAGACCTGACCACCAGTGCGGGGAGCATCAGACACCACCCGGCCCAGCGCACCGGCACACCGGGAGGCAATAATGCCCAACAAACTCCCACTAGCGCCATGAGTAACAGCCATCCAGGGATAGCCGCGATGTCAAGCATCGCCCATCTGGCTTGAGATAGCCAGATGATGGGTACCATAGCAAATTGCATCGATACGTTTGCCAACCAACCCAATCCCCAGGCAAGAATTTGTAAACCAGGTATCAGACATATCAAGGCGACCAGGATGGCCAGAGGGGTCACGATGAATGTCACAACTGGGATCGCTATCGCGTTAGCGAAAGGTGAACTCAGTGATATCTGTTGAAAAAGATAAGCAATAACAGGCGTCATCGCAAGCGTAATCAACCACTGCAGACGCGCTGATTCCTGAATGACGGAAATGATTTTGATTTTTTGCGTAGCACCTGCAGAGACCCTGACTGCTTGGGCACCGGCCGCAAACAATACCAATACGGCACCAAATGAAAGCCAGAATCCTGTAGCCAGCGGCGACCAGGGATCAAGAAGCGTGACAAGCGCAGCAGCCACGCTCAATATTGCAGTAGGTGTGATCGTAAGGCGCGTCATCATCGCCAGACCAATGACTAACAACATAAAAAATGTACGTCTGGCGGGCACCCCCCATCCAGCAAGCAAGCAATATGAAAACGCCACACACAATGCTGCACAGCAAGCCATCACTTTGGCTGGAATACGCTCACAAGCATGACGCCTCCCGATACGGATTCTCTTCCATAGCCACATCATGCTCACCCCTCCAAAGGCTGCGAGCATCGTCACATGAGAGCCACTAATACTGACGAGGTGCGTAATGCCTGTGCGATTAAATACTTCCCAATCAGCGGCGGACACGCTGTCCTGGTCTCCAATAGCCAATGCGATCAGCACGGGCGCATATCGCGCATCGCCCAGCACTTGGCGCATCGCGTGTCGTATGTGGTGCCTGATGCGCGAAACCACAACGCGCATCGAAACATAAGGATCATCAGACAGAAGTTTTGGTTGTCCGCGGACTTTACCAATCGCTCTGATATTTTTTTGAAACATATGCGCTTCAAAATCGAAACCTGAGGGGTTGATCGCTCCATGCGGCCTTTTCAACACTAACGCAGCACGCCAAACCTGACCCGGCAATACCATCACTCGGCCAACCTGAGGATCCTGCCAATTGACTAAAATATTGCGTGGGACCCCTGCGGGTATTGGCTCAAGCACTTGCGCTTCGAAACGTTGCTGCGCTGACTGATCCTGGGCCATGCCTTGCACTCGGAAAGTCAGTCGACTCACAACGTTTTCGTGCCTGACAGACAATGCATCGTCTAATCTGATCTGTGCCTGAAAGACAGTCCACGTCATAGATCCCATTATGGAGGCGATCAATGTGAAGAAAATGATTGGCAGACGATACGAAAGCGTCAATGCAAGGCGCCGCACGAGCAGCGCGATCGCAACGCTACAAACATACATAACAACGGAGCAGAAGAATAAACTGCTGAATGGTGGCAATACGCGTAAAAAATGCGTCAGACACGCGCCCAACACAATACCCACGGCAATCACTCTGAGCATATACCTGCCAGCCAAATGATTGCATCGTGAACTTGTCGTTTTACAATAACAAGCAAAATGGGACCATACGGTCACACATACGATGGATAACAAGACATGTTTCAAATACTGCGCCGACCAGACGTATTGGTTGTAACGCTGGCTGCGGCTGGCATTCTCATGGTCACAATGGGTATCCGCCAGTCTTTCGGCCTGTTTATCAGCCCGATCAATGACTCGACTGGCTTAGGTATTGCGACAATCAGTTTTGCATTGGCGATCGGACAATTTACCTGGGGTGCGATTCAGCCCATCGCAGGCGCTGTTTCTGACCGATTCGGCCCCAGAGCCGTCTTGATCGGTGGACTATTTATCCTCGCGATCGGATGCGCAACGGCTCCTTTTGCGCAAACTGGCTTTGGGCTTGCAATATCCATGGGCGTACTCGCTGCGATTGGCTCGGGTGCGGGCAGTTTTTCTGTGCTGATTAGTGCGGCATCAAATCGTTTACCGCCCGAGGCCAGAGGCGCTGCTTCGGGTGTGATCAATGCAGGGGGTTCGTTCGGTCAGTTTGTTTTTGCCCCCGTCCTACAAAAATTAATCCAGTCTTTTGGCTGGATGGGGGCAATGTGGGTGATGGCTGTTACAACCCTTGCAACATTACCTCTGATACGAACACTTTCTAGTGCGGAAAAAAAGCCTCAGCAACACACCCATCAGGATCAAGGCTTGGGCAATGCGGTCCGTACCGCCCTTAAAAACCCTAGTTATCTGCTTTTGCATGCGGGATTTTTTACCTGTGGTTTTCATATTGCTTTTCTAGTAACCCATCTACCTGGTGAGGTTAACCTCTGTGGCCTGCCGCCAAGCGTAGCGAGCTGGTCGTTGGCGATTATTGGTCTGGCAAATATATTCGGCAGTATCTATGCCGGTGGTTGCGTGGCTAAATACCGTAGCAAATACATCCTGGCAGTCATGTATGCCTCAAGGGCCTTATTGGTCGGCCTATATTTACTCATGCCTCGCACTGAATGGACGTTCTACATTTTTGCTGCAGGCCTTGGATTTACCTGGCTGGCTACGGTGCCTCCCACGGCCGCTCTGGTCGGCAAACTATTCGGCACACGTTACCTGGCCACGCTGTTTGGACTCACCCTGCTCTCTCATCAGATTGGGGGGTTTCTAGGTGCGTGGCTAGGCGGAGTCGCCATTAGCCAATATGGTGACTACTCGTGGATGTGGTACGCGGATATGGTGCTTGCAGCGGCTGCGGCACTGCTGAACTTACCTATTAAAGAAGCACCTATTCAAAAGGCGACTGCCTAACTAGCGCTCCTCCAAACAACAGGGGTAGTCAATCAGACTTAATGATTTGCGACGGACGAAATCGTTGGGGGAACTGGCTTGAGCAGGTTCGCCAGCCGAGGGCAAACGCGAAAGGCGGTTTTGGCCGTCGCATGAACCACATCGCTCAATGACTCACCTCGTAAATCTGCGAGCACTTGCGCAATGCGCGCAATCTCAGCAGGTTCATTGCGGCGAGATTGCGTCATCCACTCTGGAGCAATATCTGGAGCATCTGTTTCAAGCACGAGAGATTCAAGGCTGATTTCTGTAGCCAACCTACGTATTTGTAAGGCCCGGCTATAAGTCATCGCACCACCGATTCCAAGTGCGAAACCTAAAGCAATAAACTGCTGAGCCTGTTGAAAACTACCATTAAAGGCATGTGCGATACCGCCTGATACGCCACTGCGTCTCAGATATTTCAAAATAACATCTTGAGAGCGACGCACGTGCAATAGCACAGGTAAATCAAACTCTCGTGCGAGCTCAAGCTGCGACTGAAAGAACATTTCTTGTTTTTTTCGTGCTGCGCCCTGCGAAATTTCCGGTATAAAAAAATCCAGTCCGATTTCTCCTACCGCAATGAGTTTGGAATCATCTTTGCGCGCGACTAAGGCGTTTCTTAATGTTTCAAGATCACCCAATTCGGCACGCTCGACATACATCGGGTGGATACCCAAGGCATAGGCGCCTTGCGCAAACTGGTGTGCAAGTACACGTACCGTATCAAAATTTGAAACCTCGACTGCAGGAATAACAATGGCCGCGAGCCCCGCATGCTGAGCGCGTCCTATAACCAGTTCACGGTCCTGATCGAATTCACTGGCGTCGAGATGGCAATGTGTATCAAGTAGCATCGACCAGGCGGCCTGAGTCCATATAGAGTCTGCGATCGGCCAACGCGGCGAGCTCCGGATCGTGAGTAACGATGACAAAAGCCGTACCTGACTCGGCATTCACACGCTTAAGCAAAGCAAACATCTGATGCGCTGTTTGACGGTCCAGATTACCTGTTGGCTCATCGGCCAACACACAGGCAGGTCGCGTTACCAGTGCACGCGCCAAAGCGATACGCTGCCTCTCGCCACCGGAGAGTTGCCCGGGAAAATGTTCAATACGGGCAGTTAAACCTACGAGTTCGATGACTTTACGTGCCTGTTCGCGTGCCGCATCGCGCGACTCACGCCTGACAATCAAAGGCATGGCAACATTATCCAGCGCGGAAAACTCAGGCAGGAGGTGGTGGAACTGATACACAAAGCCCAGCGCGCGGTTACGTAATCTGCTGCGCGCGGACTCGGAAAGCCCCTCTGCTGACTCACCGTCTACCATTATTTGTCCTGAGGTTGGCAAATCCAATAAGCCAAGGGTATGGAGTAATGTGCTCTTACCCGAACCCGAAGCGCCAATCACGGCCACCATTTCACCAGGTAGAACAGACAAACTGACGTCAGTCAGTACGTCCACCCGGACGGGGCCCTCGTCGTAATGTTTGTGGAGATGCGAGGCTTCGAGCGCGTATTTAGTCATGACGCAACACCTGCGCAGGTTGCAGACGCGAAGCGCGCCAGCTTGGATACAAAGTCGCCACAAGCGACATCACAAGAGAAGTGACTCCGATCGAGATGATGTCCGACATTCGGGGATCGGAGGGTAAAGAGCTGATGAAATAGACCTCGCGTGGCAGGAACTGCGTGCCCACGATGCGTTCAATCGCAGGGACAATGACATCGATATTAAATGCTATCGCCATTCCTCCTGAGACACCGAGCAATGTGCCAATCAGGCCGATCAATGCGCCCTGCACCAAGAATATTCTTGCGATCTCGCCAGGTGTAGAACCAAAACTGCGCAAAATCGCAATGTCAGACTGCTTGTCTTTGACCGCCATCACCAGTGATGACAATAAATTAAATGCAGCGACAGCCACGATCAAAGCAAGGATCAAAAACATCATTCGTTTTTCGGTCTGGACCGCTGCGAACCAAGTCCGGTTATTACGCGACCAATCAGAGATCAGGACATTGGGAGGGAGCAAAGGAATCAGAGAACGGGCGATTTCAGGGGCACGGTACATATCGCCAACGCGTAACCGAACACCAGCAGAGCCACTCTCGCGGAATAGTTTTGAGGCATCGGTTACATCCACAAACGCGAGCGATGAATCATATTCATAGTGGCCGGAACGAAACACCCCCACCAGAGTGAATTGACGCATGCGCGGTGTGACGCCAGCAGGTCCGACATTCGCTTGTGGGGCGAGCATCATAATGGTCTGTCCAACACGGATGCCAAGCAAATCTGCCAACTCTTGTCCCAAAATGATGCCAAAGCCACCTGCTTTCAAGTCACTGAGCTTGCCGGCCACCATCTGGCGTCCGACATCAGAAACATTGATCTCTGTTGCGGGATCGATCCCTCTGACTTGAATGCCGCGTAACTCCTGACCATGCATCAGCATGCCCTGGGCGGAGACAAAGGGTGCAGCGGCTTTCACATCAGGAGATTTAGAGGCGTCCTCAGCGATTGTTTTCCATTGAGACAAAATGCGCTCTGGATCACCACCACCAACATAAATTTCCACATGAGGTAAAACAGAAAGCATCCGATCACGCACTTCTTTCTGGAAACCATTCATCACAGAGAGGACAACAATCAAGGCGGCCACGCCTAACGCGATGCCAGCCATCGAAGTGGCCGCGACAAATGATACAAAGCGGTCGCGCCGTCCTTTTCGGCCACGCAGACTACTTATACCCGCATATCGGGCGCCAATCCAGAGTTCGTATGGTAGTTTCATTGTGTTAGTAGTTTCATCACATTGGTATTATTGCATCAAACACCCTCCCGCCCCACTACAATCAACGTATGGAAATACTAATCCCGGGCGCCCTGCCGCCCTCTGCTATCGCACCAGAACTTGTTCAATATATTGAATCAGCCTGTCCGCTCTTGATTGAGCGATTCAAAGCGAGTCATGCGAAAGTCCTCAGCCTGAGCCCAGACGATACGGGTTGCACACCTTTTGAGGCCATTGAGCTCAAACGCCTGGGGTTTGAAATACAACCTCCGTACAACTTATCTGCGGGCCTGGGGCCTTTTAGAGCCGGTGTTCAAAAATCCGACGAACAAGTCTGGATCGCCGAACTGAGTAGCGTGGCAATTAGTGCAGAGGGGCCTTCACTGATTCAACCCGATTCCCTGCAGATCACGCAAGCCGAGTCTGATGCGCTGTTTGATGCCGTCTCTGAACTCTGGGCAGAAACAGGGATTTCTGCGCTTTCGCTGAATCAAACCTACTGGAGAATTTGGCTGCCGGTCACCCCAGTATTTAACTCAATGAGTCCGCAAGCGATTACAGGCATGGCTCTCGCTGACTGGTGGCCGCAACATGAAAGCTTGCGCGGATGGCGAAAATTACTCAATGAAATCCAGATGGTCTGGCATGAGCATCCGGTAAACACCGATCGTACGGCGCGCGGGTTACCCCCCATCAATAGCCTATGGCTTTATGGCGGTGCAAAGGGATGGAAGCCTTCATCGTCTAACCAAAGCATCGTATTTGAGGACTTAGCCATAAGTCATCAACAAAGCGACTGGGGGACCTGGATTAATACGCTCCCGGCGCTCGCTGCGTTTGTGGAGTCACAACCCCATGACGCAACCCTGACCTTACTGGGACAACAGCACGGGATACAGCTAAGCAGTGCGCCACGCGCATGGTGGAGTCGTCTATTACCTGCAAAAAAATATAACTGGAAAAGCTGGTGGAATCTCCAAAACTAATCACACGTCGCTACGATCTGCAGATCAGCCAACGACTCGAGGGCTCTGGCGTTCATCCCCTGTTAGCCAGACTTTGGGCAGCTCGAGGTATTGAACGCACCGAGGACATTCGTCTGGAATGGCCTGCGATGATCGCACCTGTGGGGCTGACGCATGCCGAGCATGCCGCAGTGTTACTGGCCGATGCGATTGCTGCACGTAAAAAAATGCTGATTGTTGCTGACTACGATTGCGATGGCGCAACCGCTTGTGCGGTTGGTTTGCGTGGCCTGCGTGCCATGGGGGCAGATGTCGACTATCTCGTACCGAATCGTTTTGAAACAGGCTATGGGCTTTCACCTGCAGTCGTTGAACTGGCGCTGGTGCACGACTCTGGCAAACCTGACTTGCTGATCACGGTCGATAATGGTATTGCGAGCGTCGAGGGCGTTGCCGCTGCAAACGCCGCTGGAATAGGCGTGATTGTCACGGATCACCATTTGCCTGGTGATACCTTGCCAGACGCTTTAGCAATCGTAAATCCGAACCAGAGAGGCTGCGGGTTTCCATCAAAAAATCTAGCAGGCGTTGGGGTTATTTTTTACCTGATGCTGGCTCTGCGTGCAGAGCTTAGAAAGCGAGGGGTATTTCCAGACAACAGCGGACCAAGACTGGATGCACTGGCTGATTTGGTTGCACTGGGTACGGTTGCCGATGTTGTCAAACTCGATCCTAACAATCGACTACTCGTCACGCGCGGTCTGGAGCGCATGCGTCGCGGTCAGATGCAACCGGGTCTGCGTGCCTTGTTTGCAGTCGCCTCACGCGATCCTGCTGTCGCCAGCGCCCAGGACCTTGGCTTTGCAATCGGCCCCCGTATCAACGCGGCAGGACGACTTGCGGATATGGGACTGGGAATTCGTTGCCTGACGACCGACGATGATATGGTTGCACTCGATCTGGCGCGTGAGCTTGACACCATCAATCGTGAACGCCGTGTCATTGAGGGGGTCATGAAAGAACAAGCCCTCGCAGCCACCGAAGACATTCAGGCCGGCATTGTTGGCGCATCGGTCTGCGTTTTTCATCCTGAATGGCATCAGGGAGTCGTAGGTCTAGTCGCGTCGCGTCTAAAGGAAAAATTTTTCAGACCGACGCTGGCTTTCGCGCCTGCTGGTGATGATGAATTACGTGGGTCAGGTCGCTCGATCCCAGATGTCCATTTACGCGATGTACTTGATCTGGTTTCAAAAAGACATCCCGGACTCATCAGA
>CAIPID010000140.1 GCA_903865015.1 uncultured beta proteobacterium
AATCCGACAGAATAATGGCATTTTGGGTTTGAGGTAACGCGATTGTGCTGCGCAGCAACTGTTGCTGGCATCGAACCCCCTACAATCAGGGTAGATTAGCCTGACATATCTTTATTTATTCATGAAAAAACTACTTTGTCGCCTGTGGACCTATGCGCAGGAGCCGCGAGCCTTACCCTGGATGATTCTTGGGACGGGGTTCTGGTTGGGATGCCTGTCCTGGATCCGGCATTTGCATCTGCCCGACGAAGGTCGCTATGTCGGCGTTGCCTGGGATATGGCGCGGGCCGATAGTTTTTGGGTACCTTTGCTCAACGGTTTGCCTTATTTTCATAAGCCGCCACTCTTTTATTGGCTGAATGAGCTTTCATTCATGATTTTTGGCGTGCATGAGTGGTCAGCACGTATGCCGTCCTTACTGGCGGCCTGGGCGAGCGCGATTGCGTTGTATTTGTTTGTGCGCAAACATCGCAGTGTCGCTGTAGCAACCGTGACACTGGCCGTGTTGGTCACCATGCCTTACTTTTACGGCGGATCCCAGTACGCAAACCTTGATATGCTGGTCGCCGGCATGATTTCACTCACTGTGCTTGCAGGTGCCGAGGCTGTGTTGCGCAGCCAATCAGGACAAAGTTGGCGCGTGATGTCCGTGAGCGCAGCAATCTTTGCCGCACTGGCGATCCTGTCAAAAGGCCTGATAGGTCTTGTTCTACCAGGAGGCGTGCTGTTTTTCTGGTTGATTCTGACCAAGCGCTGGCGCAAACTCGGTGTGCTTCTCTGGCCACCCGCGATTCTTGCCTTTTTACTGGTGGCTGTACCGTGGTTCTGGTTAATGCAGCAAAAATTCCCCGGATTTTTTGATTACTACTTTATCCATCAGCAATTCGAGCGCTTTGTTGGCGAGGCTTTTAATAATCCCCAGCCTGTCCTCTTTTATGTGCCTGTTGTTTTTGGGCTAACGTTGCCTTGGTCTCTGGGACTATTTGGCTTGTTTAGTAAGTCATTCTGGAAAAGCGATTCTGCATCACTCGCCGTCTTGTTGTTAGTCTGGTTTGCAGTGATTGGTGTTTTCTTTTCCATACCCGCGTCTAAATTGATTGGCTACGCTTTGCCGACCCTGCCGCCGCTTGCTGCGCTGATTGCCGAGGTGTTGGTGCGGGGTATGCACGGCAAATGGTCGGATCAAGTCACGCGTGCTGTGGGCGGTTGTTTCGTAGGGGCTAGCATCGGCTGCCTGATCGCGATTGGCGCATTTCGCATGACGCAAAAAGATAGCGGTTTTGAGATGGGGCAGCAGATCGCCGCCCAGATTAAACCTGACGATACGATGGTTTTTTTACTGAATTTCCCTTTCGATTTGGCCTTTTATGTCGGGGCTAAACAGCCTGCCTGGGTCGTTGAAAATTGGCCTAAGCTGATCAAGCGTGATAATTGGCGCAATGAGCTGGCGGATGCTGCACTGTTTGATCCTAACGTTGGCGCGCAGACACTGGTCAATATCGATGACTTTATTCCGCGTCTATGCGCAACGGATAACAAGACATTTTGGATACGTGGGGATGAGGATATGCCTTTGTACTGGAGTATTTTGCGCGATCGAACACCTTTTTTCGAGCAAGGCAACGGCGGAACTGTCTGGAAAATTACAACGGATCAACGATTTAACGCGGTATTTTGCCAGCCATAAGGCGTAGATAATCAGACTTTGCAGCTACTATCGCTGCAACAACTGATTATAAGAAGAGGGGTGCTGGGGTGACTGATGGGGCTCGAACCCACGACAACCAGAATCACAATCTGGGACTCTACCAACTGAGCTACAGCCACCGCAGAACCAGAATTCTAGCATGTTTAAAACACTTTTTGATTTGGATTCCATGTCTTCGTTTCGCGACTTGTTTTCTCAATATTGGCCACACATCATTTTTGTCATCTCCGGGGTAGCCAGCGCGGTCGCTGCTGTGCATGCCGCCATGACTAAGAAAGATGTCCGGGCTGCGACAGGCTGGGTTGCCGTTATTCTGTTTTCACCACTGTTCGGAGCGCTGATTTATGCGATAGCAGGCATTAACCGCATACATAAAGCACGTGTGACGCAGCAGCGTACCGGCACAGATTATTCCGAGGATGTCATCGAACATGTGCTTGTTCACGATGTCAGCAAGTACTGCGCGCCGCAATTTTCAGGGCTTAAAAAACTGGGCGACCACATCAGTGACTTTAATTTGCTTGGGTGTAACTCCATCAAACTACTTTCTGGTGGTGATGAAACCTATCCTGCCATGCTTGCCGAAATTGAGCAGGCGCAGTACTCCATTGCAATGCAAAGCTATATTTTTGATAGTGATTCAATCGGGAAAAAATTAGCACAAGCGTTGATCGATGCTAAAAATCGCGGTGTCGAAGTCCGCGTATTGATTGATGCGGTGGGCTCGCGCTATTCGCACCCACCGATTACAAACATGTTAATAAAGGCTGGAGTTAAAACCGCCTTGTTTCTTCCGCCTGCGATTGGTATTAAATTGGTTTATGCAAATTTACGTAGCCATCGAAAATTACTCGTTGTTGATGGTTTTCATGGTTTGACCGGGGGCATGAATGTTCGCGAAAGCTTTCTAACCGAGATTGCAAAAGACCAAGTGACGCGCGATACCCATTTCAAAGTCAGCGGTCCAATCACACATCAGCTAATGATCAATTTTGCAATGGACTGGCAATTCACAACACAGGAAAAATTGCTTGGAGAACTCTGGTTCCCCAAAAAAGGGGTGACTGATTTTCTGGACGACGGCGTTCCCTTGCGTTGCGTCGTGTCGGGCCCAGACAGTTCGTTGGGAAATAATCAGAAGATGATCCTGGGTGCTTTGTCTCTGGCACAAAAGCATGTGCGGATACAGTCGCCTTATTTTTTACCGGACCAGTCCTTGATTGCCGTGCTTGCAACGACAGCACGGCGTGGGGTACAGGTCGATATCGTTATTCCCGGGGCCAACAACCTCAAACTCGTTGATGCGGCGATGTCGGCACAGCTTGATCAACTGTTGAGCACCGGTTGTCGTATCTGGCGATCAACAGGCAATTTTGATCACTCCAAGTTACTGACTGTCGATGGTATGTGGTCGTTTGTTGGCTCGTCTAACCTTGATCCTCGCAGCTTACGCCTGAATTTTGAACTGGATCTCGAGGTCTATGACAAGTCCCTGGCTGAGCAGCTGGATCGAAGAATTGACGCGGTGATCGCAAAGGCGGTGCGTGTGAAATTGCATGCGCTTGAGCGCGCGCCGTTCATCATTCGTTTGCGCAATAAGATTGTCTGGCTTGCATCGCCTTATCTGTAATTGTCGATAATGTAAGTACCGATAATGCAGTCGCAGAGAATCTGATGCTCAGACGTGCTCACGGCTAAAGATCATACAAACCGGGCTTGCGCAGGAGACCGGCTGTCCTATTGAAAGTAGTGGATCGCTTGGATGATCAGGGTCGAGCGCCAGGGGCACCATGCTATCGGACTCTTCGTTGAGCATCCATAGTACTTTTTGGTTTGGCGTGAGCGTACAGAACCTGGGTGTTTTTCCTGCTGTAGGTTGCGCGCGCACAAAACGAATCCGACCATTTGTCGGATCGATTGCAAAAACCGCGACGCTATCAAAGCCGCGATTGGATGAAAAAAGCCAACGCCCGTTAGGATGCACAAAAATAGCCGAGGCCCGACTGTCGCTTGTATAGGTGTCAGGTAAGGCGCTCAGAATTTGAATCGGATGCAGTGCGCCTGACGTGCGGTCAAACTGGTATGCACCCACGGTTGAGTCAAGCTCGTTGACCACATAGGCCATCGCCTGTGTGGGATGAAAAGCGATATGACGCGGGCCTGCGGTTTCGCGCGTCAGCACAGATTTTTGCTCGGTCGCGCTCAGAGTTCCATTTTCGAATTTGAAGGTAAATATCCGATTCAAACCTTTGTCTGGCACGACGACAAAGCGTCCGGTAGGATCAAATGGATTGAAATGCGGTTTGGCAAAGGCTTGTTCGACGCGGTGCGGGCCAGGTGATCCAGGCAGGCTTTCCAGTTGTTTAACCGAGGCCAGTGTGCCGTCCGAATTGACAGGCAATACGGCGAGCGTACTCGTCCAGTGGTTGGAGACGATCAGGAATTTTTCTGTAGGATCTAAGGCCAAATGAACTGGATTTCTACCAAGACAGTCCTGCTGCTGCATGAGCGTGAGTTGACCTGTATTTTTATCCACGCTAAACGTGCTGACATACTCAAGATCTCCGTGCACGCTATATAACCTGTCACCCGAGTGATTAAGCAACAGGTAGGAGGGAT